>JAHBUU010000028.1 GCA_019637895.1 Pseudobdellovibrionaceae bacterium
GGTGTAGTTCTGCCCACCGACGGGAATGTCCCTGGAGAAAATGATATCACCGTTGGAGATCACCACGAAGTTCGTCACGGCGGCCCCAAAGTTCAAAAGCCCGATGGTTTCACCTGGAAACCGTCCGTAATTGAGCTCAAAACAGTTCGCAAGCGCGAAGCCGCTGACATCCAGAATCTTACAATCGAGATTCGCCATCGAGACGACCTGGAAGTACTGGGAAACCAGTTCGTTCTGGGCCGCGATCAGGAGGATGTCCTGGGTTTCACCGGTGACCGTCGACGGAAGCACTTGGTGGCTGAGGCTGATGTTGTTAATGTCGAAGGGAATGTATTGTTCGGCCTCGTACCGGATCTGCTCGGCGAGGAGCTTTTTATCCATTTTCGGCATCGTGATTTTCTTCACGATGACGGCCATTCCCCACATCCCCGTGCAAACCGATTTCCGTTTGCTGCCAAGTTCATCCACCAAACCGCGAACGGCTTGAGAGAGAGACATGGTATCGATGATTTCACCGCCGGAAACGGCGTTCAGTGGCGTGGGAGCGAGACGGAACCCTTGCAGCGTGGCGCCGGACTTCGAGACATCGAGCTCTGCAATCTTCAGACTGCTTGTGCCGATATCAAGTCCTATGACCTTCTTCGATTTGAAGAACATGCGTCTTGCCCATCCTTGGCCGCCAGAGACCGTCTCATCCTGCGTTCATGCAGGAACATTTTTCCCAGACTCGTCAAAAGACGAATCCCTTGTGACATGATTTCACGGGCTTAGACGCAATGTCAAATGAGGTTGCCGCTAATTGGGAAGGAAAAATCCCCAGTATTGCTGGGCTAAGGTCCAGCCGCCAAAGATGTAAGAGACCGCACCCAATGCGAGGTAGGGCCCGTATGGGATCACAGTTTTGAGTCCGCGTTTTTGACCAACTGCCAAGGCAAGACCGATGATGCTTCCTGTGACCGCAGAAACGAGGATGACGTAAGGAACCGCCATGGCTCCGAGAACCGCTCCGATCCATCCCAAGAGTTTGATATCCCCGCCACCCATACCTTCGTTGCCCGTGAGCGCGTAGTACAGCCACGCCATGAACCAGAGAAAACCTCCGCCGAGCAAAAAACCGCCCAAGGCGTCCAAGAAAGATCGCTCTGGGTTCAAGGCAGCTCCAACCAAACCGATGACGATTCCGGAAAGTGTGAATTCGTCGGGAAGGATCATGTGATCGAAATCAATGAACGTGCAAACGACGAGCGCCCAAATAAAGAGAAGATGCTCGAGCAAGGACCAGCTCCACCCGTCGATGGCGAAACAGACCGCGAACAAACAGGCCGTCAGCAATTCCACGACAGGGTAACGAAACGAAAAACGAGCCTTGCAGAAACGGCAGCGCCCACCACGCAAGAACCAGGAGACGATCGGAATATTGTCATGCCAGGGGATCATCTGGCCGCAAGATTGGCAGGAGCTTCTGGGGCGAACGACGCTTTTTTCCGCAGGAAGACGATAGATGACCACATTCGCGAAACTTCCCAGGAGGGCGCCCAAGATGAAAAACATCGCAGTCGCGAACTCGGGATTTTCTAAGAGTGGATCAAACAAGGTCTTTTCTCCTGAAAAAGAATCCAGCCAAAATCAGAAAAACGGCGCAAAAGGCGACGCCCTGCAAAGCCATCCCCAAAATATCCCTGAGGAGCGGAGTCTCCACAAGGTGAAAGTGACTCTTCCAGTTATAAAGATCGAAGTTCGGAACCACCCATCGGAGGTTTTTGACGATCCAGATCCGAATCGGATCTCCGGACTTTTCAGCGAAAACCGCGAGATCGCCGAGCCAATGCCCCAGCAGATACAAACTGACCCCTGACAGCAGAGCCAGAATCGGACGAGCGAAAGTGGAAACGAACAGCGACCACGATAGCAGAATCAACGACTTCACAAAGATCGAAGCCGCAACCGGGAGGAAACCTCCCCACCATCGACCGATCAACAAAGCCATCGTCATCGAAAGGACGATGACAAACCCGAAGACCAGCATGGCCGTTCCCAACCATTTACCCAAGAGGAACTGCTGTCGGGAAACCGGCTTCGAGAGGATCAGTAAACAAGTTTGACGATCCAGCTCTCGAGCAAGCAAGAAAGATCCGGAGAAGAGCGCGAGTGCGGACACGGCAAGCTCAACACCTGCAAAACCCAGATCGGCTAAAAGACGCTCGCTCTCGTCCAGGCTCATTTCGCCGAGGAGGAGACTCAAGAGAACGAGAAAAAGCGCTCCCCCGAAAGCGACGAAAAAAATCTTTTCACGGAGCATCTCACGAAGGGAGGTCTGCGCCAATCTCCAGACGGCTTTCATCGCGAGCCTCCCGTGGAGGAACGATCCTTCAATCTCCAGGCGCGGAAGGCTTGCTCGAGGTCAGGATGTTCATTGCGGAACCCTTCGACCGTGCCATCGTGGCGAATGCGTCCCCCATCGATCACCGTCAGATGGGAGCAAAGCTCGTCCATGTCTTGAAGCAAATGACTGCTGAAGAAGATCCCGGCTCCGCGTTTCTTTTCATCCCTTAAAAGCTCTTTCACCAGAAGACGTCCATCTGGATCCAAACCGGACATCGGCTCGTCGAGAATCAAAAGATCCGGGCGATGAATCAAGGCCTGGGCCAGACCCGCTCTTTGCAGCATCCCTTTTGAAAAAGACCGCAAAGGACGATCGATCACGTGATCGAGTTCGACTCGTTTGAGAACCTTCGGAGCCATTTCTTGGAACTCCGAGAACGATCCCGCTTGAGACAAGTCCCAATGCAGGCGCAGAAACTCGCGGGCGGTGAGAAATTCATAGAGATAAGGACGCTCGGGCAAATAGCCGATTCGTTTTTTTTCTTTGGGGCCGAGAGCGTTGCCGAAAAAGAGAACTTTTCCCGAATCGGCCCGAATGAACTCGAAGAGACATTTGATGGTCGTCGTCTTGCCCTGTCCGTTTCCTCCGACGAAACCGCAGGTTTCACCGGCCGGAAGTGAGAACGAGACATCGAACAAAACCTGGCGGTCTTTTTCAAAAAGCCCACCCTTGAAGGTCTTGTTCAGCCTTTCGACAACCAACATCGGCATTCTAGGAAACCTCGAAGGCGCGACTCAGCGGCGAAACCGACAGCAGACCTTTTCGGGAGTTCTGCAGGGCAAGGACAAAAGCTTCCGCTGCGTCCGATTCCGTCAAGCAAGGGATATTGTAGTCTGTGCAGGCTCGGCGGATATTGAAACTGGCCTCGATGGAGCGACGCCCGGTCGTCGTATTCACAACGAAGCTCACCTCACCGGAGCGGATCCGATCGACGCAGTGAGGGCGTCCTTCGTGAACCTTTTTGAGCGACAGGCAAGACAGGCCGTTTTCCTCGAAGAAGCGAGCCGTCCCCGCCGTGCCGGACAAGCGATAGCCCATCTTCAAAAGTTCTTTGGCCAAGAGAAGGGCCATGTCCTTGTCTTTGTCCCGCAAAGAGAAGAAGACCTCTCCGTTCGGCGGCAAAGTCATATTGCTCGAAAGGAAGGCTTTCATCAAAGCTTCGGGATAGTCAGAGCCCCGGCCCATGCTTTCGCCGGTGGACTTCATTTCGGGGCCAAGAATACTGTCGGCCTCTGGGAATTTCTTGAATGGAAAGACGACACCTTTGACGGCGACCGAGTTCGTCGAACGCCATTGGTATTTGGCAGGTTGAACGCGCTCATGATCATGTCCCAGCATCGCCGCAACCCCGAGATCGATCAGGGGCATCCCTGCTGCCTTCACAACAAAGGGAACTGAGCGGGAACTTCGCGGGTTGGCCTCGAGCATATAGACGACGTCGTCCTTCACCGCGAGCTGAAGATTCAAATGCCCGATCACACCTAGGCGATTCGCCAGGCGGATCGCCATTGTTTCAATTCGGGAGCAGGTGTCTTCTTTCAGGCGCTGCGGAGGCAGAACACCCATCGAGTCTCCGGAGTGAACGCCTGCGGCCTCGATGTGCTCGACGATTCCGCCGACCACGCACCAATCGACACCGCGGACCAGATCCACATCGACCTCAAGAGCGCCGGCAAGGAACTGATCCATCATGCAGGGCTTTTCGGGAAGAATGAATTCCTTGTGGCGCTCGAAATAAGACAGCAGCTCTTCGCGATTCTCAATCACTTCCATCCGTCGGCCTCCGAGCACATAGCTCGGACGGCAAATCATCGGATAACCGACATGGCTTTCCTTGGCGAGAGCGGTTTCGATTCCACCAGCCATGGCTGAATTCGGAATCTGGAAATCGAGTTCCTGACAGATTTTGGTGAAAAGCCCGCGGTCTTCGGCCAGATCGATCGCCTCGAGCGAAGAGCCCATCAAGGTATGTCCCGCCTGAACCAAGCGAGGTGCGATATTGATCGGCGTCTGCCCACCCAGTTGAGCCACGAATCCGCGCGCTCCGGTGAAGTGGAGGATTTCATCGATGCTTTCAGCGGTGAGCGGCTCGAAGAACAACACGTCCGAAGTGTCGTAGTCAGTCGAGACGGTTTCTGGATTCGAGTTGACCATGGCCACCGGAATTCCCGCCCGACGAAATGCTTTCACGCCGCGAACACAGGAGTAATCAAATTCGATCCCCTGCCCGATTCGATTCGGCCCACTGCCGATCACGACCACCGGTTCTTTCACCCCAAGACTCACTGAAGCTGTTGGCCAGTATGAGGAATAGAAATAGGGCGTCGAGGATTCGAATTCTCCGGCACAGGTGTCCACCTGTTGATAACGAGGACGAAGACCGAACTCGCGACGTTGGGTCCGAATGCGTTCTTCCGTCAGACCGAGAACCTTAGCAATCCTGGCATCGGTGAATCCCAATTTTTTGGCGGCCTTCAAGGCGGCCTCGGGGTCTTTCGCGTATTGGCTGAGCAGAGACTGTTCAAATCGCACGATTCCTTCGAGCTGCTCGAGGAACCAAGGCGTGATGCCGGTCAAAGCATGAAGGTCCTCGACGGTCTTGCCATCGCGGAAGGCCTGGAACAGATGCCAAATCCGCCGACTGTTCGGATACGAAATTTTGGCCGTCGAGAGCAAAACCTCCGGGATTGCTTCGTCGCTGCCCTCGAGAGAAGCCATCGCTTTCATCAGCGACTCTTGCAGAGTGCGCCCGATGCCCATCACTTCGCCCACGGATTTCATCTGAGTCGTCAGTTGGTCTTTCGCGCCCCCGAACTTTTCAAAGGCGAAACGCGGGATTTTCGTCACGACGTAATCAAGAGCCGGCTCATAACAGGACGGCGTCGTTTTGGTGATGTCATTGCGGATTTCATCCAGACGATAACCGATGGCCAGAAGGGCCGCGATCTTGGCGATCGGAAATCCCGTCGCCTTCGAGGCCAATGCCGAGCTACGACTGACCCGAGGATTCATCTCGATGACGACACGCTCGCCCGTCTCGGGGTGAACGGCGAATTGGATATTCGCTCCGCCTGTTTGCAGACCGACCTCACTGATGATTTTACGAGCTTCGTCCCGCATCGCCTGATATTCGTGATCGGTCAGCGTCTGCTGAGGAGCCACCGTGATCGAGTCCCCGGTGTGAACACCGCACGGATCCAGATTTTCGATGGCGCACACGACGACGAAGGTTCCCGGCGCATCCCGCATGACTTCGAGTTCGAACTCTTTCCAGCCAAGGATACTGGCTTCGACCAGAACCTCCGAAGTGGGGCTCTCGTGGAGGGCCTGCGCGAGCATGCTTTGATAGTCTTCGGGGGTATAGGCGATCCCGCCACCACCGCCACCCAGGGTGTAGTTCGGACGCAGGATCAACGGATAGCCAAGCTCTTCACCAACGGCCATGCCGTGTTCGTAAGTCCGCACCAGATGACTGGCCGGATACTTCGCTCCGACCTTATCGAGAATGTTTCGAAAGAGTTCACGATCCTCGGCCGCCTTGATCACCTCGGGTGTCGCACCGAGAAGTTCGACGGAGTGTTTCTGCAAGATTCCCCGCGAGTGAAGCTCGAGCGCCAGGTTCAAGGCCGTTTGTCCACCGAGAGTCGGGATGACGGCATCGGGTTTTTCTTTTTCGAGGATCTTTTCCAGAAACTCGACCCGCAGAGGTTCGACATAGACCCGAGTTGCGATCTCGGGATCGGTCATGATCGTCGCCGGGTTCGAGTTCACCAGGATGACCTCGAGGCCTTCTGCCATCAAGGCCTTGCAGGCCTGCGTTCCGGAGTAGTCGAACTCGCACGCCTGCCCGATCACGATAGGGCCGCTGCCGATGATGAGAACTTTCTTGATTTCCTGTCGGCGCGGCACGGGTTTCCCCCTTTAAGAAGTCAGTTTCGATTCGTGGCTGTAAATCATCTCGGGACGGACATGCTTGTACTGCTCGCACTTGGAACGCATTTTTGCGAGCTTCAACATCAGCTCGTCCGGATCCAGATCCGGATTTTTTCGATGCCGTTTGATCTCGTCTTGGATGAATTTGGTCGCGGTTTCTGGATGAAAGCAGAAACCTCGAGTGAAAACCCAGGCCTTTTCATCGGGAACCAAGCGGGCCTCAAAAATTTCTTTCCCATCGAAGCCATAAATCCACGGGGATTTTTGAACGATGATCTTTTCGTTTTTCAGCAGGTCCTTCAAGTAGACGTCTTCGCCCTTGAGCTTTTGAAACTCGAAGAGCGAATGTCGATGGGAACGAAGCGCCGACAGTGTCGCCGCCTCCTCGGGTGAAAAGCGCAGAGCGCGTTCCTGATCGCAGACCTCGAGCGGAGTGCGCCCGTAACCGCTCAATTCACGAGTAAAGAAATACCAATCGAAGAACTGGGTCATTCTTTGCTCGAAACGGTCCGAATGCTCTTCGAGAAGATTCTGTGTTCCAAAAAATTCTTTTTTGGCCATTTCCAGCTCGTCCTTGAAGGTCGGGCCCGCGAAATGCTGGAGAATTTTGTCCATTAAACTCTCATTGGCGTTCATATCATCTTCTCCATGAAAAACTGGAACAACTTCTGGGCTTCGTGCGGACCGGGGCAAGCTTCGGGATGGTACTGAATTCCCAGACAGCGCCGGGTTTCACTGCAAATCCCCGCCACCGTTTGATCGTTCAAATTCACATGGGTGACTTTGACGTCCGTGGGCAAGGTCTTGGCATCCACGGCATAACCGTGGTTCTGACTGGTCACATAGATCATCCCGAGCAGATCGTCCCGAATCGGGTGATTGCTGCCACGATGACCGAATTTCATTTTGTAGGTTTTCGCTCCGAGAGCGAGTGCCAGAATCTGATGCCCCATACAGATGCCGAAAATGGGGATATTCCCCAGCAGGTCCCGCACGGTCTCGACAGCGACCTTCACGTCCGCGGGATCGCCCGGGCCATTCGTCAACATCACGCCATCGGGTTTCCACGACATGACTTGTTCCGCCGAAGCCCGGCTGGGGAAAATCCGCAATGCTGAGGAGCGGGATTCGAGTTCCCTGAGAATGTTTTCTTTTGAACCAAAATCGAGAACGGCGATGCGCGGACCGACCATATTTTTTCCGCTTCGATCCTCGGTCTCTTTGCGGCTGGCGATGTGAACCCAGTCTTTGTCCAAGCCGCGCTTGGCTTCGATGAGGTTTCGGGATTTTTGCTGAGCTTGTTCGGAGGTTTCAGCCCGCACGAGAGCGCCCAGCGGAGTTCCTCCACTGCGTAAACGAATGACGAGGTTTCTGGTGTCCACATCCGACAAGATCGGAATTCCGGCCTCGGTCAATCGGGTCATCCAAGATTGATCGCGGGTGGTTTTTTGCAACTGGAGACAGATGAATCCTTCGATCCAAATTTTCCGAGACTCCCAGACGCCTTTGTCGACGCCGTAGTTGCCCATCATCGGCGCCGTCATGCAGACGATCTGGCCGAGATAGGAAGGGTCGGTGGCGATCTCTTCGTAACCAGAGTGGGAGGTGTTGAAAACCACCTCTCCGGCCCGATCCTCACCGCCGTTCCAAGTCCCCTCGAACGTCTCTCCGGTCTCTAGCACAAGCCAAGCTTTCATCATTTCCCCTCAAGCGCCCAACGAATCAAGGCCTGTCTGACAAAGACTCCGCCCGTGACCTGATCGAGGATGATCGTCCGAGGATCATTGGGAATGTCGATGGACATTTCGACTCCCCAGTTCACCGGTCCCGGATGCATGATCAAACCGTCAGATTTCAGCTCTTTCAATTTCCGATGATCGAGCCCCCATGTCTTCAGAAAACTCGCCAAGTCGGACGGGTTCTGATGACGCTCCGTTTGGACGCGCAGGCTCATCACGGCATCCGCCCAGCGCAGCCCGTCTTCGAGAGATCCCAAAACCGGAACTGCGGGATCCTTGGGCAGAAAATCCTCGGGGCCGGCGATCGCCACCTCGTAACCAAGAATCCGCGAGAGTTCGAAATGGGAAGCGGCCACACGGCTGTGCCGAACGTCGCCGACGATCAGGAGCTTACGACCAGCGACACTCCCCCACCGCTCAGTCATAGCATAGGCATCGAGCAAGGCCTGAGTGGGATGACCGCGCTTTCCCCAGCCCGCATTCAAAACGGGCATGGGAAGATTCTTTGCGATCTGCTCGAGATCAAGGGCATCCCCGCAGCGAATGATCAGGCAATCGGGCTTCATCGCCGCGATGTTGAGAACCGTGTCTTCTGGCGTTTCACCTTTTTCGAGACTGCTTCCAGCATCCCCACTGAGAGTGATGGGGGCCACGCCTTCACGAGCACAGGCGAACTCGAAACTCATTCGGGTGCGAGTGCTCGGTTCAAAAAAAATCAGTCCTGCAGTCCGACCTTTGCCGGAGCTTTCAGAGGCTTTCTTCAAAGACAGATTTTTCGAAAGAGTGAAGATGCGCGAGAGGGCCTCGGCCGTCAGTGACTTCAGGTCGATGAGGGAGGGTGCGGACATCTGGACCACGGTAAAGGAGGGTCGAGAGGGTGTCAATGAAGGGGCATGAAAAGACGCTCCCAACGCATGCTGGGAAAACGGTTTTCACCCCACTTGTTTTGCCAATCCAAAGACAGCCAGATCAAAACGGCTTTCCCTGAAATTTGACTCACTGGGACAGTTCCCCAATATCGCGAATCGTCACTCGTATCGCGATTGTCCCCAAGCAAGAAGACCTCGCCGGGCGGAACCACCAAAGGGCCAAAGTTTTTGTCCAAAGACCCCTTTTCGAGAATCACCGTCCACTGAGCCCCCGTTAGGCCCGCCGGAGGGACTTCGCGAACCAAGTCAAACAGAGCCGGGTTCGGATTCCCCGCCTGCTCTGGCTCCACCGGAAGGTATTCAAAAGACTCACCGTTGATGGTCAGGTGATTTCTGCGCATTTCGACCGTATCACCCGGCAGAGCGATCACTCGCTTGACGTAATTGACGCTGGGCTGATGGGGATAAGTGAAAATAACCAGGTCACCGCGCAACGGGAGTTTTTCCAAAAGGCGCTGCGAACGACCGGGAATCCCGACGCCATACGCAGTCCGCAAAGAAAAAATGAAGTCACCGGGCTTCAGGGCCGGCTGCATGGATCCCGTCGGCACCTTATAGGCCGTCAGAACGAAGTGCCGGACCAGAAGAGCCGCTAAAACGGCCAAGCCCACAGTGAGGAGATACTGTCTCCACGCCATAGACCTCATCATCTGCTTTCCCCGAAAGAGAAAGCAATGGAAAAGACAGGCACAACCGCTCTCCCGCCGCGAGCCTGAACTCGGTGTTGCGAAAGAAAAGTGGGGAAATGAAAGCGGGCCTCAGGGTTTGGGACAAGGCATGGGACGTTCGCTGGAACTGGAATCGATTTGCTCGATGGGTCGTCGCTGCTCGCTTTCGAGGCGATACAGTTCGCTCTCGGGGTATTTTTTGCTGGAGAGGATGCGTAGGACATACTGCCCGTCTTCATGACCTTCGACCCTGGAAACGATTCCGAACTCGTCGTTCTTCAGACAGGTCCCGACACCGTACTTGCCGGGTCCGATTTCAGCCTCACGCTGGCCGAAGTAGTAGAGCGAGCCCGTCGCCACCACGACGAAAAATCCCAGAATCCAGACCCAAAAAACAGGCACTTTCAAGATCATCGCAAACCTCCGCTCGTCAGAAGACGATTCCACCTGAGGGTGGATGGATCGCAAAGAAAGCGAGCGCTTTCCAGCATCCGGTCACAGGATAACCAAATGATCCACGCTTTTCCAATCAGATGAGACTCTGGGACGAAACCCCAGGCTCGGCTGTCACTGGACTGATCTCGATTGTCGCCCATGAAAAAGTAGCTTCCCTCGGGAACGGTCCACTCCTGAATCACGTCCTGAGCCGAGACCGATTCCGCGAAGCGCACCTGATGATGCTCATGAGGTCCCGTCTCCTGAAAGTACTCGAAACCCTCATTTTCTTCAGAGGGCAGGAAAGAGGGAGGAGTTTCCCCTGCCACCGGCCAGGCTGCTCCATTGACAGAAACACGCCCATTTTCAATTCGAACATGATCCCCAGGACCCGCAATCAGCCGCTTGATATAAAAAATGGAGGGAGATTCGGGATATCTGAAAACGATGACATCGCCCGGCCGAGGCTCCCCCCAACGCAAAAGCCAGCGGTCCGAAAAAGGCAGCCGCAGGCCAAACGAGGATTTTTGCACGAAGATATGATCGTAAACCAAAAGGTTTGGAATCATGCTTCCCGAAGGAATGACATAAGGCTCAACGAGAGCCCAGCGGATCCCCAGAATCAAAAGGATCGGCCAAATGAAAGCCCATAAAGCTTGGGACCAGGTCCCCTTCAGGCTTTTCCTCGTCATTCAACAGGGTGGAAGAAACGTCCCCAACGAATGGTCAACGGATTGCACAAGAAAGGAAGGACCGGAATGGTTTCTTCGCAAGAGAGCCAGACGAACATGGCCCGCCCCAGAATGTTTTTCTTCGGCAGCATGCCCCAGACCCGGCCATCGCTCGAATTGTTTCGATTGTCGCCCATGACGAAGAGGTGGTCTTCGGGAACGATGACTGGATTCATCGTCTCGAAAATATCACCTTTCCTCAGCAGAATGCTGTGCTCGTGATCACCGAGCTTCTCACGGAAGTGGACGTAGTTGTCTTTTGAATCGTAGACGTTGCCATCACGTTGAAAGTCCACATCGCGCAACCAACGGATATCGGAATCACTGGCTGGGACCTGTTTCTCAACGGGCTTATCATTGATGTAAAGTGTTCCGTTTTCGTAGAAGATCTTATCCCCGGACTCGCCGACGATCCGTTTAATGAAAAAGGTGGACATATCGCGAGGGTATTTGAAGACGATGACCTCGCCACGCTTGGGCTCTCCGAACTTCACCAGCCAATTTTCACTGAAAGGGACCCGGACACCATAGGTGATCTTATTCACAAAGATATGATCGTGGATCAGCAGAGAGGGGAGCATCGATCCGGAAGGGATGACATAGGCTTCGAGGAAGGCCCATCGAATGAAGAGCGCGATCAGAACAGCAAGTCCGAGGGACCCCCACCCTTCCGTCCAAAAAATCTTGGCTCGGAAGTTCCATCCACCCTTGTCTTTTTTGACTTTCGCCATCACGCCCTCCAGTCCTCTCCGATCCAGAGAGGTTCCTGCTCATTCTTCCACTTTGAGAATCGCGAGAAACGCCTCTTGCGGGACTTCAACCGACCCGATTTGCTTGAGTCGTTTTTTCCCTTCCTTCTGACGCTCCAGGAGCTTTCTCTTCCGGCTAATGTCACCACCATAACACTTGGCGGTCACGTCTTTTCTGAGAGCACCCAGAGTCTCGCGAGCAACGATTTTCGCGCCGATCGCGGCCTGAATCGCCACTTGGTATTGCTGGCGCGGAATCAGTTCCTTCATTTTTTCGCACAGTAAACGCCCACGATTGGCCGCCTTCGATCGGTGAACGATCAAAGACAAGGCATCCACAGCATCACCATTGATCAAGACATCCATCTTGACCAAGTCCGACTCTTCGAAGCCGATCAGTTCATACTCCATCGAGGCGTAGCCCTTGGAGATCGACTTCAAACGGTCATAAAAGTCCATCACGATCTCATTGAGCGGGATCTTGTACTCGATGATGACTTTCTTTTCGTTCACGTAGTCCATTTTGATCTGGTTCCCACGCTTGTCTTCGCAAAGCTTGAGGAGCTGACCAATGAATTCCGTCGGCGCATGCAGAGTGACCTTCACAAGTGGCTCTTCGATTTTCGCGATTTTCACTTCGGGAGGCATCTGTGACGGGTTTTCGAGATCGTGAACCGAGCCGTCCAACAAGGTGACACGGTAAACGACCGTCGGAGCCGTCGTGATCAGATTCAGGTTGAACTCGCGCTCGAGTCGTTCCTGAACGATTTCCATGTGCAGAAGCCCCAGGAATCCGCAACGGAAGCCGAAGCCGAGGGCCTCCGACTTTTCTTTGTCGTAGGACAAGCTGGAGTCGTTCAAAGCCAGTTTTTCGAGAGCATCCTGAAGGTTTTCGAAGTCCGTCGCGTCCACGGGAAAAATCCCGGCAAAGACCATGGACTTCATTTTTTGGAACCCAGGAAGAGCTTCTGTCGCGGGCGTCCGAGCATTGGTGACTGTATCACCGACCTTCACGTCGCGGATGTCTTTAATCCCACAAACGATGAAACCCACCTCGCCCGCCTCGAGCTGATCGACAGCCACGGGGAAGGGCGCATTCTTACCGATGCGAAGGACTTCGTAATCGCGCCCCGTCGCCATGAAGCGGACTTTTTCGCCTTTTTTGACGATCCCGTCTTTCAGACGAACCAAAACGATCACGCCCTGATAGACGTCGAACCATGAATCAAAAATCAAGGCTCGGAGATTCAGGCTACGATCAGCCTGCGGCGCAGGCACACGCTCGCAAACAGCATCGAGAATTTCCGCGATGCCTTTGCGCTCTTTCGCACTCGCATGAATAATGCCCGTGCAATCGAGACCGATAGTGTCCTCGATCTGCTGACGAACGCCTTCGGGGTCAGCCGACGGCAAATCCACCTTGTTCAGAACGGGAACGATTTCGAGATTGTTTTCAATCGCCAGATAGACGTTTGCGAGCGTCTGAGCCTCGACCCCTTGGGCCGCATCCACCACCAACAGGGCTCCCTCACAGGCCGCAAGACTTCGCGAAACCTCGTAAGAGAAATCCACGTGCCCGGGTGTATCGATCAAATTGATCTGATAGTCCTGACCGTCTTTTTTCCAATTCAGACACACCGTCTGAGCTTTGATGGTGATCCCACGCTCGCGCTCGAGTTCCATATTGTCCAGGAACTGGGCTTTTTCCTCGCGGGCGGCCAGTGCTCCAGAGACGCCCAACAGAGCATCGGCCAAGGTCGATTTCCCATGATCGATGTGAGCGATGATCGAAAAGTTACGAATGTATTTTGGATCCATGTCTCACGCGTTCGTGCGGACGAACTCTTTCAGAGCGTCCACTTTGTTGAGTTTTTCCCAGGTAAAGCTGTCTTCGTTGCGACCGAAGTGACCGTAAGCCGCCGTCGCCGAATAGATCGGACGCAGCAGATTGAAGTCCTTCGTGATCCGCGAAGGGCGAAGATCCCACAAGGCCTTGACCGCATTTTCGAGCTTGGTCGTGCCCACTTTCGAGGTGCCGAAATCGTTGATGTTGATGCTCACCGGTTCCGCGACACCAATCGCATAGGCGACTTGAACCAAGCAGCGATCCGCGAGACCTGCGGCCACGATGTTCTTGGCGATATGGCGAGAAGCATAAGCGGCCGAGCGATCCACTTTGGATGGATCTTTTCCGGAGAAAGCGCCACCACCGTGGGCCCCATGGCCGCCGTAGGTATCGACGATGATCTTACGTCCGGTCAAACCGGCGTCGCCCATCGGACCGCCGGTCACGAAACGACCGGTCGGGTTGACGTGGAATTTGGTTTTGCTGTCGATCCATTGCGAAGGGATCTGTTTGCGAATCAGCTCCTCCATCACAAAATCATGGATGGTTTTCTGGTTCACGTCTTCTGCATGCTGGGTCGAGACCACGATGGTGTCCACGCGTTTCGCGATCCCGTTTTCGTATTGCACGGTCACTTGGGATTTGGCATCCGGACGCAACCACGAAACTTTGTTCTGCTTACGAAGGTCCGCGAGGCCACGAACCAGTTGGTGAGACAGAGCGATCGATAGAGGCATCAATTCAGGAGTCTCGTTCACGGCGTAACCGAACATCAGACCCTGGTCGCCGGCGCCCTGGTTATCGTCACCGGTGGTTTTCACGCCCATCGCGATATCGGGGCTCTGCTGACCGACCGCCACGACCACGCCGCAGGTTTTGTAGTCGAAGCCTTTGTCGGTGTCGTCGTAACCGATCTTGCGGATCGTCTCGCGGGCGATCTCGCCGATTGGAACGCGCGCGGCCGTCGAGATCTCGCCAGCCACGACAACCAAACCGGTGGTCAAAAGAGTTTCACAGGCAACCCGTCCAGCAGGGTCTTGAGCAAGAATGGCATCCAAAACGGCATCGGAAATCTGATCCGCCATTTTGTCTGGATGACCTTCGGAAACGGACTCACTCGTAAAAAGGTAGTTCTGCATGGGCTGCCTCATTTTTAATCATTTCAGGGGAAACAATGAGGGCCAATGAACCATCGAATCGATGGGGGGTCAAGAATAAGGAAAACCCCCGTGCCCTCAAGGAGCTACGGGGGTTTGAGAGTCGCAGCCAGCTCAAAGAATCAGGCCGCTTTTTTGTACTTCAATTGGGTTTCGAAACGGTCGTTCAGTTGCTCCAAACGTCCCTCCCTGGAAAGCTCGGGACGGCGGTGGCTTTGAAGGACCTTGCGGGTCTTCAGGAACTGCTTTTCAAGCTTATCCACCACGGCATCCACGGCATGATAGGGGTCCGAGTGGATGGCCATCGCCCGGAAATATTTCTCGCGGGTATTCACGGAGACTTCCAGACAGAACTCATGGTTCTGCTTACTGCAATACACGTTCGCAAAGCCATCCTTGAGAAGGAACCGTCCAACCCCTTCCAGGCGCTCCGCCATGTACTTTTCGAGGGCTTCGGAACGATCCAGATGCTTGAACGTGAAATTCAATTTCATGGGCTTTTCTCCTTTTTGGCCCGGTCAGCGGAAGGGCTGGACCTTGATCGGGGCCTGCTTAAGATTTCCATCGGCCGAGCCTGGACGAAAGATGAGGGAAAAGTTGATGAATCTCTATCTGGCTCAAGACGCGCCCCGAGAAATCCAAGGAAAACGTCAAACTTCCAGACACCGTCCGAGAGGTTCTCTGGATTTGAAACAAAGGAATGAGGAAGGGTCAGTATTGCAGCAGGGACGGAATCGGCCGCCCATTGAAGCGCATTTCATTCAGGAACGTGAGGTTGATCAAAACGGCGGCATCTTGGACCTGATATCCCGCCGAGGTGCACAGCTCGATGGCGGCCTGCAGGGTCCCTCCTGTCGCCAAAACATCATCGACAACGACAACTCGCCCCTCTCCGGGGTTGAGTTCAATTTTTGCCTGACCGTATTCAAGATCATAGGAGCGGGCCACGACTGGCGGCGGAAGCTTGCCGGCCTTGCGGATCGGAATGAATCCTTTGCCGTGATGGGATGCCAGCAACATTCCCAGAATGAAGCCACGGGACTCCACGCCCGCAATGTAATCGACGCAGGAAAGATCCGTTTGAGCGAGGAGATTCTTCGCAACATGGGTCAAAGCTTCGGGGTTTTTCAGCAAAGGGGAAATATCCCGGAACAGAATTCCCTGGCTCGGAAAATCCGGAATGTCTCGAACCCATTTTTTCAGATCCATCAGAAGTACTTTTTCCGCTGGCTGGAAGGAAGGATCTTGAGAACCTCACGGTATTTCGCAACCGTGCGACGAGCGATCTGGATGCCGTCTTTCGCCAGCAGCTCGGCCAGGCGTTGATCGGACAAAGGACTCTTGGTGTCTTCTTGGGAAACCAGATCCTTGATTTTCAATTTCACAGATTCGCTGGCGAGAGCATCGCCATCACTCGAGTTGATCCCTGAGTTGAAGAAGTATTTGAGCTCGTAGATTCCCTGCGGCGTATGAACGTACTTCGCCGTCGTCACACGACTCACCGTCGATTCGTGCATCCCAATGTCATTCGCGATGTCTCGAAGAACCATCGGCTTAAGATAGGCGCCGCCTTTTTCGAAAAACTCGCGCTGATGTTTCACGATGGAATCAGTCACTTTGTAGATCGTGCGGTTTCTTTGGTGGATCGACTTGATCAACCACACCGCCGACTTCACCTTGTCTTGAATGTAGGCCTGCTCCTCTTTCGAGGCGCCGCCACCCTTCAACATATTTTTGTAAAAGTTCGAGATCTTGAGGCGAGGCATCCCGTCCTCGTTCAACGAAACCACATAGTCGTCGCCGACTTTGTAAACATAGACATCTGGTGTGACGTACTGAGTGTCATTGCTGGCATAGGCACGACCCGGCTTCGGGTCCATCTCGTAAATGATCTGGCTCATCTCAGCGACTTCACGCACGTCTTTATTCATCGCCTTGGCAATGGCCTCAAAATTTTTCTTTTCCAGATCTTTGAGGTGATTGTTGATAAGCGTGACCAAGTCGTGGGTATCTTCCTCGAGATGGCGAGCTTGGACCAGCAAACACTCTTTGAGATCGCGAGCACCAATCCCGGCGGGATCGAACTCGTGAATCAAGGTGATCGTGTCTTCAAGATCCTCGAGAGGGACCTTTTCTTCTTCAGCGATCTGTGCGAGAGGCGTCTTGATGTAGCCATCGTCGTCGATGTAGCCGATCAGGATTTCTGCCGCCCGCTCTTCGTCCTCGGAGAAGCCGTTCATTTTGATTTGCCAAGCTAGGTGATCATAGAGAGTCTGAGTCGTCGAGATGACGTTCTCATAGTTCATGATCTCTTCGGAGCCACCCGAGTTTTCACGGGGAGGCTTGCTGGCAGCCTCAAGATAGCTTTCCCATTCGAACTCGTCTTGTTTTTGAGGATCCTGGGCGTTTGAGTCTTCGGCTTGGGCGGGAACTTCGACGTCTTGGGCCGCTTCCTTGGTGCGCTGAAGGTCTTCTTCTTTGAGGACTTCGGCTTCTTCGAGAATCGGGTTTTCTTCGAGTTCGGAACGAACAGCACTTTCCAGCTCCATGCGCGACATTTGCAACAGCTTGATCGCCTGCTGCAACTGCGGCGTGATCACCAGATTCTGACTGAGATTCATCGTCTGTCTCAAAGCCACAGTTCGTCCCTTCGTCCTATTCGACCACTCCGCAATCCACCCAAAGCCATCCGATCAAAGTCGGAAGTTTTCGCCCAAATAAAACTTCCGGGCGATCTCGGAGTTCGCGATCTCATCGCTGTTTCCACTGACCTGAATTTTACCATCTTTTAGAATGTAAGCGAAATCGCAAATTCCTAAAGTTTCCCTGACATTATGATCTGTAATGAGAATCCCGATGTCTTTCGCTTTGAGGTCGCGAATAATCCCCTGGATATCACCGACCGCGATCGGATCGATCCCGGCGAAAGGCTCGTCGAGGAGCAGGAACTTCGGAGATCCGGCCAGAGCGCGGGCGATCTCGACTCGACGACGCTCTCCTCCCGACAAGGCATAGCCGGGACTGTTGCGGATGTGCTCGACACGAAAATCGGAAAGCAAAGACTCTAGACGTTCGGCCCGCTCGGGACCCGAGTATCCATGCGCCTCAAGAGCAACAACGATGTTCTCGGAAACCGTGAGCTTGCGAAAAATACTGGGTTCTTGCGCCAGATAGGAAAGCCCCACACGAGCCCGCTTGTACATCGGCTCGTTCGTGATGCTCACGCCGTCCAGGACGATCTCGCCCCGATCGGGCTGGACCAAGCCGACGACCATGTAAAACGATGTCGTCTTACCGGCCCCGTTCGGCCCCAGAAGACCCACGACCTGTCCGGACAAAACGTCAAAAGACACACCCGCGACAACCTGTCGCTTCTTGAAACTCTTGGCGATGTCTTTGACCTGAAGCTGACTCATGGACTCTCTTTCACTTTGGCTCGGACACTCTCCACTTTAACTTTTTTCCCGCCGTCTAGGAAGATGATTCGCTCGCCGGCCAGCTCATCCTGATCTTGATAGACCTTGGGCTGACCAGTGAAAACGAAACGACTCGAGGGGATGTCCAGATTCAACGCCTCACTGGTTGCGAATTTGTTCGCGTCCGTGACTTTGACCCCACCCTCGATCTGGATATTTGACAGCAGATCCCCGGCTGCCGAGGAGAAAAATTTGGCTTCAGGCCCCTCGATGGTCGTCTCTCCATACTTCATGACGACCTTCCCTTTAAACTCGGCCTGTTTGCTTTTGCCGCTGAACTCGGCGGATTCGGCACTCAATCGCAGACTTTTTCCGCCCGCGAGAGGTTTTTGAGCAACGATGTTCGAAGAAATCTGCATTCGACTTTGTCCCACATCGGCCATCATCCGCTGTCCTTCGACCTGGATACCAGGGCCGTCTTTGTCGGCGGGGCCGTTCATTTTCACCTTGGTCGGACTGACAATCCGACGAGTTTTGGCGTCGTATTTCACATCTTGGGTGAAGAACCGATAGCCGTTCGTGGACACCGTTTGCACGTTTCCACGAATCTGCATGTCTCGCGATTTGACGTCGATGGAGCCCTCTTGGCCGGTCACCGTGAATTCAATTTTGTCGTCGCTGTAAAAGAGAACGCGAACATCCTTCATTCGCCAGTTCTGAGCCTGGTCCCCTTCGGCCTCTTTCGCGAAAAGCTCCCAGTCGCGGGAACTCCCCTGGCTTTCGACCAAATGGACGCCTTCCGCTTTCTGTTCGGCCGGGCCCGCCGCCTGCGGAGCCGTCTCTTCAGAGTCTTCGTTTTGAGCAGGCTGCTTTTCCACCTGGTGCGGAAAAACGATGAGAACCTCGACGAAAAGGAGCGTCAGGAGGACAAGAAAGATCGGATTGCGGAACTTAGACATGAAAGTCCCGCTCAGTTGGTCGTATGTTCAGGTTCCTTGAGTACTGCAAAGTTGATTTCTCCGCCACCGGCTTCGGTGACAGTGTACATCACTTTTTTCACAGTCAAGATATCGATGTTGCGATCCGCCTGAATCGTAATCTTGTTCCAGGAATTCGGATCCTCTTCCGGCTCGCTTCGGGCCGCTTGCACCACGTCACGAATCCGATTCTGCAACTTGGTCTCGAAGTCGCTCTTGGCTTTCGCCAGGGACTCTTCGATTTTCGTATGCAGGTTCTGGATCATCCAGTCCTCTTGGGCCTTTACCTCGTCCGTGGTTGCGACGACAGTGTCATCCACCAGGATCTCTTTTCCAGAGACCGTCACCACGAAAGCTGGTTTCAACTCCTTGATGGAGCGGGCCATCGGAAGTTCGATATCCTTGTGCAACTGAAGCATCTGCTGCTCGCCCGAAAAGTTCTGCAGCAGGAAAATCACGAGAACGGTGAACATATCCACCATCGCCGTCAGCGACAGCAAAGCGACCATGGCCCGTTTGCCTCGGCGTTTTCGCAAAATGTTGTGATAACGGTGGCGTTCGCCCGGTCTGAAGATTGCCATTAGTTCGGTCCCCCTGTGGCGACAGATATCGCACTGAAACCAGAGACCAAGAGATTATCCATCGCCTTGATCAGTTGGTTATAAGGAAGCGGGTCCTCGACAGCCACGACGGCGTCGACTTTTTCCGGATACAGTTGTTTCACTCGCTGAAGCTGGGCCACGAGCCCGGCGTCGTCGTATTCACCGCCGGCCAGAACCGGCAGCGAAATCATCTGCGTTCCCGCAGTCAACACGTAGCCAGCCGACTTGACGTCGACTTTGAGGACGATATTGGCCATCGGAGGGGGCTCGGGATTCGGCTGCGAATCCGACTTTTTCCCGTAGAGCGAACTCCCGATCTGGATCATCGAAACTTGCGTCCACACCGCCGTAATGAGGAGGAACGTGATGAGGACACTCATCAAGTCGATGAACGGAACCAGGTTCAGCTCAACGTTTTTTGCTCGACCGCGGCCTTTGCCGCCCTCTTGGATGTCTGCCATGTTAGTCCTTCATTTTTTCCCGGTTCGCGGTAATCAAATTCAATAGGGACATACTTGTTTCGACGACTTCGTTCTCGGTCTTCTGAATACGGTGCTGGAACAGACCGTAAGACAAGATTGCGAGGATCGCGACGATCAGACCGAAAGCGGTACAGTTCAACGCGTGAGAAATCCCCTTCGAGAGTTCGACAGCTTTCGTCGCAGCATCGGCCTCGGCCACCGCACGGAAAGAGCCAACCATCCCGATGATGGTTCCGAGCAAACCGGACAGAACGCCCAAGTTACCGAAGACCGCGAGGAAGGAAGTCCAACCTTCGACTTTCGGCATTTCGCGCATGACGGCTGCATCCATCGCCACTTGCACCTCTTCATCGGGACGACGGTTCATCGCTTGGATGAGACCGGCTTTCACCGTATTGGTCAGAGGAGCCGGACGGCTGTCGCAGAAAGAGATCGCCTGACGGAGATCACCAGCAACGACCATACGGAAGATTTGATCCGTGAATTCTTTTTTATCGACGGTCAACGAGCGAAGCTTCAAGAAACGCTCGATCACGAGAAACACCGTCAAGACAAAGAAGATCGCGATGACATACATCACGAATCCGCCCTCGACGAAGGCTCGCTGAATGAAGTTCATATTTTCCACTGCTGTCGGATTCACTTGTTCCTCCTCGTTAGAACCCTTTAGTTTTCAGGTCTCAAATAAAATGGGAATGATACTTCGGCTGTCAGGCCCACCGGTGGTTCCGGGAAGCTCCAACTTGCCAAACGTTGCCGGATGCAATTCTCGACACTCGGGCTTCCCAGCGTCGAAGACTTCACTCGAACGTTGCGCGCAACGCCCTGAGCGACGATCTCCCAGCTGATAACCACTTTTCCTTCGAGACGCTCGCCCTTTTCCATCTTGTTGAGTTCGCGGTTATAACAACCGCGGATCTCATGCAGATAGTGACGAACGCGCCGACGAACAGCCTCTCGGTCGATGGTCCCAACGAAATCAGCTTCGGAATCACCGGCTTCGACAGCGACGGAGGTTTTATCCCCGAATCCGTCCACGGAACCGTAAGCTGACTGCCCCGAAGACCGTCCTTTGGTTCCGATCCCCGAGATGCCTTGGGTCGCAGTGCCCTTGCCACCCGCGCCAGTGTCTTTGAACTTAGAACCGAGATCGTCTCCGGCGCGATTTTCCGCGAAGCCAGAAGCGCCCGTCGCTTTATCCGCCTGCCCGAGAAGTTCCCCGGCACCGGAATAGGCCTGATCCAGTTTGGAGCGGACCCCACCGCCACCGAAAGCAGAGAAAAGACCGACCTTGGAGACGTCTTTCGCGGAGTTTGCATTCGCTCCGGCTTGTTCGCCCAATTTCACCGCCCCACCCTGCTTGGTGGATGTGAATTTCTTAGGACGATTCTGCGAGTTCGGAATCGGAGCCACTTCCGCAGCCCGACCGGCCGTCTGGTTTCTCTGAGAGGCCTGATTGGTCGCCTGACCTTTTTTCTGCTGATCACGTTTTTCGTCAGCCACTTTGGCCTTCTCCGGTTTTGGAGGAGGCGGTGGTGGTGGTGGCTTCTGATCCGGCGGCGGAGGAGGCGGTGGTGGTGGCGGAGGCGTCTTCTCTCTTGGAGGAGGATTATTGAAGATAATCTGCGCCGTCATCGTGACTTCGTCTTGAGGCGTCTCCATCAGATCTTTGGGAGTCGTCGCCGAAACATAGAAGGCGAGCAACGCCGTCAACACCAGAGCCATGGTCAAACCGCTCAGCTCGGCGCCGGAAAGGCCCAGCGGAGGCAGCAACGGCACGACCGGCGCAAGAGGTGCATAACGAATGAAGATGTTCAATCCGCCAGCCAGCGAAAGGCAGATCATTTCGCCCTGATCAAGACGGACGGTCGTTCCTTGAGCCCCACGATTTGCTTTGCCAGCAGCAACACAATCTTCGAGTTTCTTGCGGCCTTGGGCCGAGATCATCTCGAATCCCATGGCATCGCTGACGTTCACGCTCACCGTTTTCCCGATATCGACCAGAGTCCAATTTCGAGGAAGGTCACGGCTATTTACGCGGATCTGATCACGATCCGTCGAACCCACCTTGAACTGCCCGCGGGTTTTCAAGCTGAAGGTATCGATGATTCGTTCCTGCCAGGCCACCATCACTTCGATGGTGTTCCCTTTACCCGGCTTCAGCACATCGCGAAGGTCTTTGACTTCACTGACAGGCGCGAAAGTAGGCCCTCTTTTTTTGCGGGAAAAACTTTTCGCCGGTTTAGAACGAATTTCTGGTTTAACCGGAGGGGTCGAGATCTTCGGTGAAGCCGGTGTCGGAGCGACGACGACCTTGGGTTCTTCAGAGATCTGTGGGCGCTCGGGAATCGCAGCAGCCACCGGTACGACGACCGGAGCTTCAACAGGTGCAGGCTTCACAGGCTCTGCAGTTTCAGTCGGAGCCACTTTCGGCTTCGGAACGCCGACGAAGAAAACGATTTTGAAAACACCGATCTGAATCTCGTCGCCGGAATTGAGCGGTTCATCCAAAACGGCCTGGCCGTTTTTGAAGGTTCCTCCTTCGGACCCGAGATCGCAGACGTAGTGACCGCTGTCACGACGCTCGATCAAACAATGGATCGCAGAAACACCGTCACCAGACAAATCCAACTGAACATCGGCGTTATGACCAATGACGATTTGATCGGCATCGAACTGTTTGACTTCGACCAGTTGGGAATTTTTGAAAACTCGGAGAATAACAGGCGATTTCAATTCGTCCCCCGCACCCGCTGAATATCTTCTGATGTCCGTCTCATCTCAGGGAGGAAATTTTCCCGGAGTTTGATCAGTCGCTTGTAATTGAAATTTTTCTTTTGAAAGAGGTAGAAGAGTTCGGGCTTCTGAGTGGAGCCTTCGACGAGTTCATCTTCGAAATTCAACGTCGTCTTGCGCGTCGGACGCGAGTCTTGAGCAAAAGCGACCGCCGGCCCCACGAAGAGCGACACGCAGAAGAAAAACGCAAATACGATGCGGATCATGATGCTCGACCCCTTTTCCCTATTTTAACCCGGCTTTTGCTTTATTCTCCAACAAAGACACGCGTTCCCTAGACTCCGACGGAGCTCCGAGGAATTTGAGTCGATTGATGGCTTCAAGCCCTTCTTGGTTTTTTCCCAAATGATCGATCAACAAAACTGCGTAATTCAGAAGCACCTCGCGGTTATTCGAGGAGTCTTTCAAGGCGGTCTCGTAGATCTCTTTTGCCTGAGCGCCTTTTCCTGTCGCGACCAAGGCAATCCCGTAGTTATTGAGGGTCTTCACGTCCTTGACTCCCTGCCGGTAGGCGGTCTCGAGGGCATAGACCCCTTTCGAGTAGTCCTTGTTCATGACATAAAGAGTGCCCAGATTCGCCGCAGCCGTTCCATCGTGAGAGTTCAGATCAAGAGCCTTGCGAAAGCTTCGGATCGCCGCCGTCTTTTCACCGCGTGCCAGTTGAACCAGACCTAGGTTCGAATGAAGACCGGCTTGCTGAGAATCCTTCTGAATCGCCTTTCCAAGCAAGTATCCGGCGAGGTCGAAGCGGCCTTTTCGATAGTGATAAAGCGCCAAGGTATTCAGAGCAAGAGGCTGATCGACACTCTGTTTGAGCACCCCATCCGCAGCAAGCTTCATGCGTTCTTCATTCTGAGAGCGAATGGCTGCATTGAGTTCCACCAGTGGATCTTGTTCGGAGGCCGCAGCCGACGGAGCGGCCTTCGAGGAAGATGGTTTTTCGGAGGTTTTGGCCTGTGGGATCTGAACGTTTTCTTTTTCCCACGGAGCCGGTGCGGCCTCGGGCGTTTCCTCTTTGGGAGAAGAGGAACAAGCCGTCAACGCGAAGAAACCCGCCAGTATGAAATACTTCTTCGTCATCATTTCGCCATCCAGTTCAGATAACGACCGTCGGAACCGATCTCTCCGCCGTCGTAGTATCTTTTGCTGTCAATGTTGTTCATATAGTTCAACGACTTGGTATAAGACGCCGGATAAACCTGAAGTTCCCAACCGCGCTCGACGGCCTTTTCAAAGAACTCCTTCGCCTTAGCCAAGTTCGGTGCAACAAACTCTTTTTCGACTCCGTCACGATACTGTTTCTGCTGCTCGGGAGTCAGACCCGAAGGCATAGGAGCTCCGCGCAGGGCTTCGGCCATATGCTGATAAGCCTGACCGTTCAAAGCCAAGGCATCCACGATCTGCTCAGCCGAATTGTACTTGATGACTTCGCCTGTGTTTCGAACCAAGCGATTCAAGACATCGACTTTTTTCTCGAGAGTGGATTTGAGTTTGTTGACGTCGTTCGGGAAACGAACAGCCTTGAGCTCGGCGAAAACGACTTCGCATTCCGACATCTTGGCCTTCGCCGGCCATGAGGCATCGTACTTCTCGCCGCGCGCGGAGAGACGACGCGCAACCGCGATGGTTTTCCCTCTCCACTCTTCGGCTTCAGAGCTTCTTCGCTCTGCCGAGAGTTCGAACAGGCGACCATGGGCTTCCATCACATTCGCAGCATTGGACGGACCGCTCTCGACATACTCTTTATAACGACGGATGGCTGCGGGCTTTTGACCGGCCTTGTCGTTCAGCTGAGCGATGGCGAACACGGCTTCCATGTTTTCGCGATGCTTTTTGCTCATGCCAATGAAGTCCTCATAAGACTTCACGGCCTCTTTGTTTCTACCCAAGGCGTGATAAATCAAAGCCGCATTGAACATCATGTTTGGAGCCAGGGAATCCTTCGGAGACTCCAAAGCATTCTGCCGATAAAGAGCCGCGGCCTCATCCAACTGGTAAGAATCCTGAGCTAGCTTTGCCAACAACCGACGCGTGCGGGGTTTGAGCTTTTCGGCTTCCGGATCTTTCGAGGTCAGAACTTTTTGATAAGCCGCCTGAGCCTTGTCATTGCGACCGGCGCGCTCATAGTTCACACCGGCGTTGAAGGCAGCCATTCCCGCCAAACTCGAAGTCGGGTTCTGAGCGGCAAAAGATTCGAATTGAGCTGCACTTTCCGCATAGTTCTTGGTGCCTTCAAGATCTTGAGCCTTTTTGAAGCTCGCCTTCTCGAGGACACCACGAATGTCGGCGCCCGCCTTACTGGAGGCGATCGATGGAACCGCCAAAAGTTCCGTTCCTGTTTTCTCGAGACCCACATAGTCCTTTTTCAAGTTATAGATATCGAGCAACAGGTTCGCCGAGTACTCGGCATACTTGGTCTTTGGATACTTCTGGATGATGTCTTTGAACTCGGCCGAGGCCGGATCAAACTGGTTGAACTGGTAATACAGTCGACCGATCCGGAAACGGATCTCTGGAACTTTCTCGGATTTCGGGAACCGATTCGTGTACCAAGTCCCCGCCTTGATGAATCGCTCGGCCTTGGGA
>JAHBUU010000029.1 GCA_019637895.1 Pseudobdellovibrionaceae bacterium
ATTCAAGCGGTGCTCGTTCCAAATTCGGACTGACTGCCGTTGAAATCGTCGAAGGCGTCGAGATCCTCCGCAAGGAAGGCATGCTCGATTGTCTCGAGCTTTTGCATTACCACATTGGTTCCCAAGTCCCGAATATCTCGAGCATCAAATCGTCTCTCAAAGAAGGCGCGCGCTTCTATACAGAACTGCACAAGATGGGCGCTGGCCTCAAGTACATCGACGTGGGCGGCGGTTTGGGCGTCGATTACGACGGCTCGGGCAAAACCGACAGCTCGATCAACTACTCCGAGCAGGAGTATGCGAACGACGTCGTTTCGACACTTCAGGCTCTTTGTGATGAAAAGGGTGTTCCTCACCCGAACATCATCACCGAGTGCGGACGGGCTCTCGTTGCACATCACTCGGTTTTGGTTTTCAACGTCATGGGGAAAAACGAGCTGCATCGTGAAACCCCGCCTCGGCCCGCTCAAAAGGGCGATCCGAATATCCTGCAAGACCTCCAGTACATCTACGAGAAGGTGAACAAGGATAACATCAACGAATGTTTCAACGATCTCTTGGTCGCAAAACAAGAGACCCTGCAGCTTTTCACCTACGGTGTTCTGTCATTGGAACAACGGGCTTGGTGCGAAAGCATGTACTTCACGATCGCGACCAAGATGCAGGAAATCACACGTCGGACTCCCGACTGCGAAGACATTCAAGCTCGGCTCGCCGATGAGCTGTGCGATACTTATTTCTGTAACTTCTCGGTCTTTCAATCGGTGCCGGACTCTTGGGCTGTCGGACAGCTCTTCCCAGTCATGCCCATTCACCGCCTGAACGAGGAGCCCGGACACTCGGCCACCTTGGCCGATCTGACCTGCGATTCGGATGGTAAGATCGAAAAATTCATCGACACGGAAAATGGTTCCTACCGCAAGACCATGCAGGTCCACGGGATCGAAGAGGGCGGCGAGCCTTACTTCATGGGGATTTTCCTCACAGGCGCCTATCAGGAGATCCTGGGCGATCTGCACAACCTTTTCGGAGATACCGACGCCGTTCATATTTCGTTGAATGAGGCCGGTTATACGATCGACCACTATGTTCCGGGTGATACCGTGACCGAGGTTCTGACCTACGTTCAGTACGGCCGCACCGAAATGGTCGACAGCGTTCGCCAAGCAACCGAAGAAAGCATCTTGCGCGGAACCATCACCAAGCAAGAAGCCAAGCTTCTGATCAAGCACTACGAAGAAGGCTTGTCGGGATACACCTACCTCGAAGATCCAGAGTAAGAACGACGGTCCGAAAGGAATCGTCCCCTCCTCGATCAGATCCAAACTCAAAAGGCCAGCGCGAAACCGCTGGCCTTTTTTTGTGCGACTGTATGCCGGATATCTTCTTTTCTTCACGCTCTTCCCCCAACGTCCTTCAATGATCGAAGATAAACAGGACGAAGGAGGAACTATGGCGACAGAACAACAATGCGAAAACTGCGGCAATCGTTACGATAAGACCTTCATGGTGGTGCGAGGAACGGAGACCCACGTCTTTGACAGCTTCGAGTGCGCCATCAATGTGTTGGCCCCTAGGTGCGGTCATTGCGACACGCGCATCATTGGTCACGGGGTCGAGCAAGACGGGCGAATTTTCTGCTGCGCCCACTGCGCCACCCACGAAGGCAAAACGGCCCTTACAGACCGAGCCGATCATCGAAGCGACGAAACTCGCCTGAGCTGATGAGCACTGCAAAACCGAATGGGTTTTACAGTGCACACCATTATAGAGAAGATGGTTTCTATTCGACGGCGGAACGGGCGTCGAAGGCGTCTCGAACGGCGAGGCCGATCGTAATCAGCAAAGTGAGCGTGATGACCAAGGCACCGGACGGAGCCCAAACCAGCCACTCGGCGATGGTGAAGTACTTCTGCGCCTGAGACAGCATTTCACCCCAGCTTGGGGTCGGTGGACGCAAGCCCAAGCCCAGATAATCCATGATGGACAAGGTCGTCACATAACCCGCGATAGCAAACGGAGCGAAGGTCACAATCGGAGTCAGGGCATTCGGAAGAATATGCCGGATGATCACCCGCCAGTTGCTAGCGCCGATCGCACGGGCCGCTTCGGTATACTCACGTTTTCGCAAGGACAGAAACTGGGCCCGCATGTACTGAGCGATCCCGATCCAATCAAAGACCACCATGAAGCACACAAGCAACCACAAGCTCGGATTGAAAATCGAGATCAAGGTGATCAGGATCAGCAGCTGAGGCATACTCTCGATGATCTCGACGATCCTCATTCCCACGAGATCGACCTTACCACCCACGTACCCCATCATCGCACCGATCAGACAGCCAGTGACATAGGTCAAAAACCAGCTACCGAGCGCGAACATGAAGGTATAACGGAAGCCGTAAACCAGACGGGCATAAACATCCCGGCCACGATCGTCAGTTCCAAACCAATTGTGGGAAGTCGGAGGCGCCGGGTATTCATCCACATGGGAATTGTTTTCGTAAGGATCCCACTGAACGAGAGGCCAAACCCACCAATCCCCGTCCTTCAACTCAAGCTCACGATAATCCATCACAAAGATGTCACCGCGGCCAAACTCTGTCGGGTGATAATCAAACAACAGCGGGACATAGATTTTCCCGTCATGCTTCATGATATGCGGCTTGTTGTTCACCCACAATTCGGCGGTAAAGCTGTAGAAAAACATCGCCAACAGGACAATCAAGGACCCCATTGCGCCTTTGTTTCTCTTGAATCGCCGCCAGCGCTTGAGGGTCAGCTCATTTCGAATAAAGAGGTATTCAATAGGGTCGATCATTTGAAATCGATCCTTGGGTCAATCAGCACATAAACGATATCGCTGAACAGACGCCCGAAAAGCAGAACCAACGCTGACATAAAGGTCAAACCCATGATGACGTTGTAATCACGGGAAAGAATCGACTGGTAGCTCAAAAGCCCGATCCCATCCAAATTGAAAATTTGTTCGACGATCAGAGAGCCCGCCAGGAAGACGCCGAAAAACCCAGACAATCCGGTTGCGATGGGAATGAGGGCATTTCTCAAGGCATGCTTGTAGATGACCTTTTGATCGCTCAGACCCTTGGCCTTGGCCGTCCGGACAAAGTCCGACTTGATCACATCAAGCATCGAGTTTCTCATCAACATCGTGAGCTGCGTAAAGCTGCCCATCAGATAGCAGATCAATGGCAAAACGAAGTGCCACAGTCGATCGCCGATCTTTCCCATCAAAGTGAAGCTGTCATAATCGTCGGATCTCAAGCTTCCGATCGGGAACCAGTTCAAATAACCGCTTCCCGCAAAGAACACGATCAGGAAGATCCCCAGAACAAGAGTCGGCACCGAATAGGTTCCGTACAGGATCAGCCCCGTCACACGATCAAACCAGGATCCGGCGTGCCGAGCCTTCATGATCCCCAAAGGAATCGAAATCAGATACGTCAGGAAAAGCGAAGCCAGACCGAACTGCAATGACACTGGAAACTTGCTCGCAATGACCGACGTCACCGGCTCTTCATAGGTAAAGCTGTTCCCGAAGTCGAAGCGGAAGATGTTCTTGATCCAGATGAAATAACGAACATGAACGGGTTTATCGAAGCCATACTGTTTTTTCAGAGCTTCGATAATTTCTTCGGAAACGGCGGCATCACCCTTCGAGTTCGCAGAGCTGCTGTCCGAGCCACCACCGGCCGCACCGAAACGCATGGCCTGCAGTTTTTGTTCAACTGGCCCACCCGGGGCCAGGTTGATCAAAACGAAAGTGACCAAAGTGATCCCGAAAAACGTAGGGACCAGAAGCAAAAGACGCCTCAAGACATAAATGAGCAAAAGGATCTCCTCGAAGCCTTACGGCTTCATCCACCAGTACTGTGTGCCCACTTCATACTTGAAGGTGTCGCCCGGCTGTCCAATGCGGGAACTCACGCCATAAAATGCAAATTTCGAATTCGTCAGGAACGCATACGGAGCATCCGCCGCGATCAGCTCATAAACTTTGCGGAAGATATCACGACGTTTTGTGCGATCCGTGGTGACACGGCCTTCGTCAATCAGCTTGTCCACTTCAGGATTTTTATAGCTGATGAAGTTGGATCCGCCGACAACAGCGCTCGAGCTGTGCCAGATTTGTTTTGGATCCCAGAACAGATCGCCACCGCCCCACGCAAGAGCTGCAGCATCGAATTTTCCTTCGTCGAGGATCTTCAGGAAGGAGTTCCACTCGAGGAACTTGAGCTGCATGTCGATCCCCGCACGCTTAAGATCTTCGCGATAGAGCGTCCAGTATTTTTCAGTGTCTTTGTTCGGATAGATCAGAGCAAAGCGAAGCTCGACTTTTTTGCCGTTGACGGTCTTCTCGAGAACGCCGTTTTTATCTTCGTCTTTCCATCCTGCTTCTTTCAAAAGAGCCTGAGCCTTTTTCGGGCTGAACTCGATCGCTTTCACATTCGGCGAAGCATATTCGGACTTATTGAAGACAGGACCGCGAGCCGGCTCTGCCATTCCATATGTAAACTTTTTGATGATCTCTTCGCGGTTCAGGAGATGCGCGAGAGCCAAACGGACATTGCGATCCTGGAACAATTCCTGACGGAAATTCCAGCCAATGAAGCCGTAGGAAACAGGGCCGCTGTTTTCAACTTTTTTCTTGAGAACAGTTTTACCCCAAGGAGCGCCTTCAGCTTTTTTGACATAAGCTTCAGCCCGCATCTCGATGTAGTCGAGATCGCCTTTTTTCATCCGCTCGATTTGGACGGTCTCGTCCTTATAGAAGCGCAGGTTCATTCGCTCGTAGTTATAAGCGCCCTTCCAATCCTTGCCAGTCGTTTCAAACCAAGGCTCGAAGCGCTTGAGAACGATCATCTGGCCACGATCGAATTTTTCAATCATGAAAGGTCCCGCGCCGACATACTCACGGGTCATCTTGCGAGATTTTTCGACATCGCTGTAAACGTGCTTAGGAATGACTTCCAAGCCAGCAGCCACATCGAAGTTTTTGAAGTAGCTGTCTTTCGCTGTGAAACGCACGGTGTGCGCATCAACAACTTCCACTTTCGCAATTCCCTCATAATAAGGACGCTTGTTGGCAGCTTCATATTTCGGTTCAAAGATTGCGTCGAAGGAGAATTTGACGTCTTCAGCCGTCAGTTCTTTTCCGTCATGGAACTTCACACCCTTACGCAGGAAGAACGTGAAGGTCTTGTTGTCCTTGGAGATTTCCCATTTTTCAGCGATCCGAGGCTTCCATTCGTAGGTATTGGAATCACGGTTTGCCAGGGTGTCGCCGACAAAGGCTTGCACCTTGGAGGCATACAGATCCGTGCTCATGATCGGGTGAATGGTCGGCGGTTCGCCATCAAGGTTGTAGTTGATGCTTCCACCAACTGGGGCCTTTTCGTTCGGAACCGTTGCTGCCAGCGCTGGAAGCGCGAGAGCCAGAGTCATTGCTACGGCGAATAAAGAGTTAAAAACGTTCATTGAAGAACCTCCTCTGCATCTCTCGTTTCAATTTACAAACTGTTCAATCGGGCCTTACTTGAGCAAAACCTCGAAAGTGCGGTTAAGTTCGTGGAATCGACATAAATAATCAAGAACCCGCCGCCGATTACGCGCCGCGCATGGTCGGGAAATGAGCCACTTGGCCTTCCTCTTAACTAAAGATAAACCCTCTCTCATCTGCGACCCGAGGAGTAAAAATCATGTCCGCCAACTTTGACCCGACCACCACGATTTCATCCGAGTTCGGTATTTTCGGCATTCCGATGACCGAGGCCGAATCCCGCCTTGTCCTGTTGCCGGTCCCTTGGGAAGTCACGACCTCTTATGGCGCTGGAGCCAGCCTCGGTCCCAAACTCATTCGCGAAGCCAGCGAACAGATTGACCTTTTCGATTTTGAAACCGGCAAGGCTTACGAAGATGGCTATCACATGCTCCCCTTCCCGGAAGAACTCCGAAAGAAAAACGATCGTTTCAAGCAGATGGCCCAAGAGGTCATCACCCTGCGCACCGATATGAGCGAAGATCATGCGCGCATCGATGGACTCGTAAAGGACGTCAATGCCGCCTGCCATGAAATGACCGCCTGGGTAGAGTCGGAATGTAAACGCATCCTTTCCTCCGGAAAACTTTTGGGCCTCGTTGGTGGAGATCACTCCACGCCGCTGGGATCGATCCGTGCGGTTTCCGAAGCTCATGGTGGCGACATCGGCGTTCTGCACATCGATGCCCATGCGGATCTGCGCAAGTCCTATCAAGGATTCACCCAGTCCCACGCCTCGATCATGTACAACGTGATGACGGACTCCAAGAAACCGAAAAAACTGGTTCAAGTCGGCATCCGCGATTTCTGCGAAGAAGAGAAAGACTTCAGCGATTCACGCAAGGACATCAAAACGTTCTACGATCTGGCTCTGAAGCAGCGCCTTTTGAAAGGCGATAGCTGGGCCCGAGTCTGCAAGGACATCCTGAAAGAACTGCCGAAGAAGGTTTACATCTCTTTCGATATCGACGGCCTGGATCCCGCGTTCTGCCCTCACACCGGAACCCCGGTTCCCGGCGGCCTCAGCGTGGATCAGGTTTTCTTTCTGTTCAGTGAGCTTGCGAAAAGCGGTCGTCAAATCGTCGGCTTCGACTTGAACGAAGTCTCGAGCGGTGGCGGAGACGAAGAGTCGGCCGAGTGGGATGGCAACGTCGGCGCCCGTGTCCTTTATAAGCTTTGCGGATGGTCGATCGTGACCAATCGAAAAAAGACGGCCACACGCACGTCAAAAGCGACCGCAAAAAAATCCCCCCGGAAAACGGCCAAGAAAAAACGCTGAGCCGTTTTTAACCCTTTCCCCCAAAAGACCTGTCACTCTGATAGAGAGTCGATTTTTCACGCCTCAAAAGGGCGGGGGGCGGCTCTCATCGGCCCAAGGATTGGGCCCCATGGGAGGGACTCATGAAAGCACGGATGCTTTGTTTTTTGGTCGTCGCGTCTCTAGGCACACCTCTTTTTGCGGAGGGCAGGGAAAAAACGGATCTCGGCCGCTCCATCGAAGAAAGCGGGCGACAGTCCGCAGAGCTGAACACGAAAGTCGTCGGCGCTCTCAAGGAAAACGAAACCGTCTCATTTTATAATGCCGATTGGCTCAGTCTACGGAAACGTAAACGCCGAGCCCTGGCTTCCGTCGAGGTTTCGGTCAAGATGAAGAAGGAAAGGAGCCATCGGTCTTTCTAGACTTTTCCCTGGAAAGACCTGACCGATAAGTAGAGTCATGAATCGCCTGGTTGTTCTTTTGATTGCAGCTTCGTTCTTTTCGGGATGCTCGAGCTTTCAGGCTTCGACATCGTCCCCTCCCTTAGGGTCTTCCGAAATCGGATGGACTTGCACTCAGAAGAATCCAACCCTGGCGTTGGAGTGCACTCCCTCGCCAAAGATTTCCAAGGAGCCCCACCAACGGACTCCTTCGGCCACGGACCGGGTTCAAAATCAGCAACCCCGTCCCACCAAAGTTCGCAGATAAAAAAAGGGAACTGTTTGACCAGTTCCCTTCCCCCCTCGAAATCGGATCTCGCGAACGACTAACCGCGAGCGTATCTTTTTGTCATGGATTCCCGGATCTCGGCGCCTTCAATCGAAAGGCGAGTCCAAGGAATGGCCAACAGGCGCTCCGCTTCGATCGGCTCTTCGGTTTCTTCGCAGAACCCGAAATTTCCGCTTTCGATGCGGGCCAGGGCGCTTTCGATCTCGATCAATTGAGATCTGAGGCGATCCTGCATATTCAAGAATTCAGCTTCAGCCAGGACTCGGACAGTTTGATCGGCTTCATCGCCGCCTTTGTCTTCATCCACCAGGTTCGCCCGAGCTTCCTTGACCCGGTTCAGAACCTCTCCCTTGGCTAGCAAAAGCTTTCTTTTGCATTCGTCGACGAGCTTGTTTGGTACACCCATCATTTCCCCCCATGGAACGAGTTCCAAAATGGAACTGACATATTTATTCTGATGTCTGAATTTTTTGCAAGAGAAAATCTTAAACCAACTTAAACCCTGACAAATCACTGATAAGTGAGGGTTTTTATGCGGTGCTAGATGTGAGCAGATGCGGTTTGAGAAGTCCCCTGTCACTGTCTGTTCTAAGGATTGTAGCGGAATTCCCACGCTTTTCTGAGCAGAAAGCGCGTTGCGTCAACAAAACCGGTCTGAAAACCAGGATTTTCCTAAAAATGAGGGAAAATGTCTCAGAACGAGACGGTGGAGGACTGCGGCGCCAGGCAGTTTTGAACTTCTTCGATCAAGGAAGCGGTGGCCTGATCCAATTTTTGAGCCTGTTTCTGGGCGGATTCGCCCCGATTGCGATAGGCCTTGGCGGTGGTTCGCAGGGACTTGAGAGCAGGGCCTGGAACCTTGCCATTGGACATTTCGACCTCGGTGGCCAGCTCATCCAGGCTAGAGGCAAACTGACCATGGTTATCGGCCAGGGACTTCAGAATCACCTGCTGCGCCTGTTTCATGGCTTTCAATTCATCGACCAGCTCGGAGCAACTGGCTCCGTAGACGGGGGTTTTACCGATGATCAAAAGAATCATGAGGGCTAGGCTATTTCGGTTCATTCTGTACTCCGTTTGCTCAGCACCCATTTAGCAAGGGTTCTGCCAAATCAGGTCCAAATAAACCGGGGTTCACCCTAGGAATGGCCGCCTGAAGCGATAAATTTTTCCAGATCGTCGCGGGTCTGACCACTGGCATAGGGAAGCAAAAGGCGAGCGACGTGACGCTTTCCCCGCTCGACGGATTTCTTGCCTGGCTGGGTCTCGGCGCTCTCGAAGAACTGCAGAAACGTCGTCGCCATCGCCAGCAGAGATTCCGAGACATACATCATCTCGGCTTTGCTCTTGATGAGAGTCATGTGACCCTCCTTCACCCAACGGCGATACAGGAGTTCCATCAAGGTCATCATCTTTTTGATGTGAGCACGCCACATTCTTCCGAGCGTGGCGTCCTTTCGACGGAGAGCGTACATCTCGCGATGAAAGAAGCGGTATTTCCAATAGAGCTCAAAGTTTTCGTCGATGAAACGCAAGGAGGGCTGCTCGACACTGCGGCGAGGACGCCAGACCTGATAGGTCTCTTTGCACATTCTTTTGAACAGTTCCCGCAGGATTTCTTCTTTGTTGTCGTAATGGAAATAGAGGTTCCCGGGGCTGATTCCCACCGCTTTTGAGATGTGGTTGGTGGTCATGGGGACAACGCCATTGCGATTGAAGAGATCGACGGAAGTAACGAGGATACGCTCTTTGGTTTTCATCTACGCCTCATTTACAAGCATCACGGCACTTTTGTCACCTCACGAGGAAGCTTCGTCTTCAACACGTAAACCCAGCCTTGAGACCTCGGCGAGCCTCGTTTAGACTTAAAACTGATGATTCGTTCAAAAAGAGCTAAACGCCTTTCATTACTGACCTTTTCGCTCGCAGTCGCCCTGGGCGGGATCGTGTTTCTCAGCCAGAAACCCAACGACGAAGAGATCGAACAGCTCCGTCTGAAGCGGAATCTTGAGCGTCGCGTTAATATTTCCAAGGCTCTCGAGGAGCCTCTGAAAGCTCAAGAGTTTCCAGAAACCCTCTCGGTCAATCTGGATGGCAGCAAAGAAGACTACACCGTCGAATACACCATCGATCCGATTCTGCAAAAAGAGTCCGAGCTTCTTTTGAAAAGATACCGTCCCGACTATGGCGCTATCTTTCTGATGGATGCGGAAACCGGCGAAGTCCTGGCTTTTTCCAGCTATGAAAAAGCAGCGAACGGCCCGGTGAATCTTATCTCCAGAGCAACTTATCCATCGGCCTCGATTTTCAAGATCGTCACGGCAACGGCGGCTGTCGATGGTGCCGGGCTTTCTCCTTCGCACACCATCCGCTTCAACGGTGGAAACTACACTCTGTACCGGAAGAACGTGATGTCGGATCGGATCAACCGCTGGACCCGCACAATCACTCTGCGTGATGCCTTTGCTCGCTCTTACAATACCGCCTTTGGACGCTTGAGTCTGGAGGACCTGTCTCCAGAGCACATCAACGAGTACGCCACCCGGTACATGTTTAACCAAACGATCCCCGCCGATTTTCCCGTCGAAACAGGAGTTGCTTTCGTTCCCATGGAAAAAAGCTTCGAGCTGACCGAGGTCGCCTCGGGCTTCACGCGGAACAACCGTATGAGCCCCGTCCAAGGCGCCATGATCGCCGCCGCTGTCATCAACGATGGACGGATGGTCATGCCTCATCTGATCAAAAGCATGAAATCTTCCGACGGGAAGCTCGTCTACGAAGCCGATGTCATCGACAACGGGTCGATCATGTCCGCAGCCTCATCTGAAAAAGTTCGAGAGCTGATGGAGGAAACCATCGTCTCGGGAACCTCTCGACGATCGTTTCGCCCGCTAGTGAAGGATCGGAACTTCAGGGATCTGGAAATGGGCGGAAAGACGGGTCACCTGACGGGTGACAACCCACGCGGACGAGTCGATTGGTTCGTGGGCTATGCCTCCAGCGACTCTCGCAAGATCGCCGTCGCTGCCCTCACCGTGAACAAGGAATATTGGACGGTCAAATCCGCCCACTTGGGGAAATCGCTTTTCAAGAAAGCCTTTGAACCGACGATCAAGAATCGCGACGTGTCTTCGACTCCGAATGCTCGATCTCGAGCGGCTCGACATCGATCACGGTAGCATCTCGCTCGACACGAGGACCTTCGCTCTCGGAAAAATCCCAGGATGAATCTTTGCGGAACTCGGTCCGAAAGCCCGATCCTGCACCAAAACCGCCCCGGTACATGCGGGCCGTTCCTGAAGCGATTTTTCGTGTCAGCCAAGCCTGGATGACCAACAAAAAGATCTGCCGTACACCCGGAACGATCAGCAAAAGCGCCACAACACGAGTCGTGAGAGACGGAATCACCAAAAAGATCGCCGCCATAAAGTTCGCCGCTGTTCCCAAAAGCTTTCTTCCGGGATGGCCACCTTCTGCGATGATTCGCTGAACCTTCACAAGGCCAGTTCGTGACTGCAACGAAAGCAGCAACAATCCGATGAAGGTCGGCAGGAAATACAACCCGAGGGTATTGAAAAATCCGATCCGGCTCGCGAAGAGGAAGAACAAAAACACTTCCAACAGCATCAGCGGGAACGGCAGCGCCAGAATCATGCTTGCTCCTCAGGGAACTCGAATTCGGCCATGACGGGACAATGATCGGAACCCGTCACTTGATCGAGAATCGCCGCCGCTTTCAAAAAGGGCACAAGTCCCTTCGTGATGCAGACATAATCGATCCGCCAACCCCGGTTTGAAATCCGGGCCAGCTCGCGGTAGCTCCACCAAGAGTAACGATTCTTTTCGTCAGGATAAAAGTGCCGGAAAGTATCGACGAAACCGAGCTTCAGAAAGCCCGAGAACCATTCGCGCTCTTCAGGCAAAAATCCGCTTTCCTTTTTCAGACGAACAGGATCGTAGACGTCGTATTCGAGGTGGGCGACGTTATAGTCCCCGACCAAAACGATCTCGCGGCCACTCTTTTGAACAGCCGACAAATGCTCGCTCAGATCCTTCAAAAATTTCTGTTTGAAATCATGTCGGATTTCGCCAGAGCCGCCGTTCGGAAAATAGATATTGTACAACAAGAAACGACCGTGATCGGTGATGACGATGCGGCCTTCGGAGTCGTACAAGTCGACACCCCAACCCTTGGTTTGCGACAAGGGCGGCGTTTTACAGAAGGTCGCAACCCCGCTATAGCCCTTACGAACGGCCGACGACCAGTGATCGAACTTATAACCGAGGGTTTGAGCGTCGGGTTCGACCTGCTCACGATGGGCTTTCGTCTCTTGAAGACAAAGAATATCCGGGGACTCGCCCTTCACGAAATCTTGAAGGCCCTTTTTATGACAAGCGCGAATGCCATTGACGTTCCAAGTGACGATTTTCATGGGACTCTATGTCTCGCAAGCTCCTCGGGAGCGCAAGGGAAAACGGCCCCCGTCAGACGGACTTGAACAAGTTCCGCTCCCTCTTACCCGCCTCTCGTGATAGAGATGGTGCGTGGAATTGAGAACCGGGTTCGTTGATCATCTGAAACAGCACTATCCTGCTTTGTCCGCCATTTTGGACGAGAGGCCCGAACTCATCTCGGAGAACCTCCTGAGTCCTTTTCATGTGACGCTTCCCCGGTCCATTTTGCCCCAGATCGAGGCCGCCGTTCAGTCCGTTCAAGAGCTGCGACACCGCCTCTCTTCAGAACACAACGCCCAATCGGGACACGACTTCCCCAATCCGGGAAACCAGTCGACGATGATGAGTCTGGATTTTCACCTTGATGAAAAAGACCAACTGAAGCTCATCGAGATCAATACGAATGCAGCCTTCCTGATCATGGGCTGGGAAATGTATCGCTTCCGAGGACTTCAGAATCCCGTCCAGAGCTTCACACCAGAACGTTGGAAAGCGGATCTCGCCGAAGAGCTGAAATCGAACCGCGATCACTTTGGGAAAGGCCCAGCGCCCGAGTCACCCCTGGTGGCGATTTCCGACGACGAGCCCGAGCAGCAGCGTCTTTTCATCGAGTTTTTGGTGGCTCAGGAATGGATTCGCTCTTGGGGTTGGCAAGCGGACATCCGTGATTTCAAGAATGTCACCTCGGATCCGCGACCAGATGTGGTTTACAATCGCTCGACCGATTTCTACTTGGCTCAACCCCAGTCGAGCAAAGCCCGGGAATCGTTCATGAGTGGCGAGACCTGCTTTTCACCGAATCCGTTCGAGTATTCACTGCTCGCAGACAAGGAACGGATGATCGAGTGGAGTCGACCGGGCTTTTTAGAGTCCTTGGGCCTTTCGCCAGAATCCTTGCAAGTGCTGAAGGACATCGTTCCCGTCTGCGTGGACCTTTCCCGCGATACGGCCGACGAACTTTGGGCTCGGCGAAAACAACTCTTCTTTAAGGCCAAGCGGGAGTTCGGATCAAAAAAGGCGTTTCGAGGTGCCTCCATCAGCCGCAAGGTTTTCGACGAAATGACCGGCGAGGATATGCTCGCTCAAGAGTTCATTCCTCCTCGAGAAATCGAGTTCCCATCGCCGGAAGGTCCGATCAAGCTCAAGTACGATCTGCGCTGCCATTTTTATCAGGGACGACTCGAAGGCGTGTTGGCGCGGCTCTATCAGGGACAAGTGACAAATCTCAAAACTCCCTACGGGGGATTCACACCGGTGGTCTTTGAATGAAAACCATGGCGCTGAAACTGAAAGAGCTGGCTTGGACCGATATCACGGCCCCAACGAAAGAAGGCCTCACCCAACTCTCACAGGAAACGGGCATTCCTCTGCGTCCATTGCTGGATTGTCTGGATCCCGAGCTGCTCCCGAAGTACGAGCTGTTCGACGATAAGACCTTCATCATGTTGCGGGTCATGCTGCCACAAAACGCGGCGAAAAATGCGAGCCTCGAAAAGATCACGACGAAAATTGGTTTATTCCACACGCCTCAAGGCCTGATCACGGTTCATCGTCTTGATCCCGATTTTTTCGCCGAGATCCGCAAGTCCGTGAATGAAAAGCCAGGTGAACTTGATCCCAAAGAATTTCTGAAACGCCTGTTTTCTGGCGTTCTGGCCAGTTACGACCCGATGCTGACGGCTCTCGAAAAGCGGATCGACTCGTTCGAGTCCCTGATCTTCGGGGAAAAGAAAACGGATTCCCTGATCAAGCAGGGCTATCTGCTGCGGCGACGGCTGTCGACGATGAAGAAAATCATCAAGATGACCATCGACGTGCTGGCGAAAATCGGTTCCCGCTCCGAGATGAGATGGAATGACTTCCAGGATCTCAAGGACGAAGCCGAGAGCAATCTCTTTTATGCCGACGATGATCTGGAGAATCTCAACTCCTTGTTGAACCTGCACGTCGCGCTGGCCAGCCACAAGACAAACGAGGCCAGCTACCGCACCAACGAAATCATGCGCTTGCTCACGGTCTTTTCGATCTTTTTCTTGCCGTTGAATTTCATTGCCGGGGTTTACGGAATGAACTTCAAATTCATGCCTGAATTGGATTGGAAATGGGGATACGCGATCGTCCTGGGAATCATGGCGACCGTCGCGGGTTCTCTTTTTTATTGGATGTGGGCTCGGGGCTGGCTGGCTCGCCCCGAGGACGATCAGCGCAAAGCTTCGTAGCGGATCGACAGCGTGTGCAACAGGCCCGACGCTTCCTTCTGAATAATCATCTCGTATTCGTTGTGTCCGACCTGGAACAGACGATAAGGAGTCTTGTCCTTTTTCAGCAACTCGGACATCGATCCCGACTGAGTCGACATCGGGCTTTTGTGGTTCCAAACTGAAAATTTCTGATCGTCGGCGACAATCTGGAACTGCCAGAAAGAATGACCGATCTTGTGGTCCTTGCTGGAGTCGACCAGCGTCGGAGCCACGATCGAAAAACGCTCGCGGAATCTTTCCGGAGTTTGACCACAAAGGACCCGGCCTTCGGCGTTCTTTTTCGGTCTCAGGAAAGACTGATAGGCGTGAATCTGAACAGGACGATTATTGTCCTGGCCCTCGACCCAGATCTCGGCATCCCGAGCAACCAGAACGGTTTTCGGAAGAGCTTCGAAGCCGCCGGCGATTTCCGATTTCGTATCGGAAAGAAAGTCAGGGCGGGTCGTGCAAGCGACGGCGTCAGAGCTTTTCGGCGACATCAATCTGCCAACCGAAGGTTTCGATGCATTTGCCGCTGTCGCGAGTGTTGCTGTCACCAAGGCTGCCGTTCCAATTCGAGACAAGACAATAGAAAGCATCTTCACTCCTCCTCGTCCCCCTTCTCTAAAGCAATCAAGATGCCAGACCTCTGTCCCGTCGGAATCGTCTCTTTTGAAATGACGTGAAAAGTTCCAATGAAAACTGTCGAGACTTTTCATTCAGCGCTTTTTTCGACAGTTCCCGAGGAAAAAAGCTCTTCTCGACCCGACCTTTCGACGGAAATCCACTGTCTCATTAAAAGAAAACCGACCTTCTGCCGATACAATTCTCATTAGACGACACTGCAAGGATGGCAGCGGCGATGACGACAAAACAAATCAGGGTCCGAAAAGCTTTTGAATCGGAGAACTTCTATACGGGGTTCGATCAGCTTGATGGGCAGCATCCATGGATGACAGCGGTCCCCGAAGGTTATGTTTCCTATCGAGTAAGGGAACTGAGACAGGGAAAAGTCGCCTACTTCAATTTCCATCTCGCGAAAGAGATGGGATTGATCGCTCAGGAACATCCTCATGAAATGAACTCCGACCTTGAGCAAAAGCTGCTCGGAACTTTCAGTCTGCAGATCATCAACGAATACGATGAATTGACCAAACGCCGGATCGACCCCGAAACCGTCAAGCCACACGCCTTTATGGCAACACGCTATCTTCAGTTGCAACATGCCAATAAGCAGGGAAAGACTTCTGGTGATGGACGTGGAATCTGGAACGGGACCGTCTCCGCAAAGGGCCTGACCTGGGACGTTTCATCCCGAGGAACCGGTGTGACCTGTCTGGCACCAGGAGCGGTGATGGCCAATCGCCCCTTGAAAACTGGTGGAACCGATTTCGGCTACGGCTGCGGCCAGGCCGAAATCGACGAACTTTTGGGATCAGCGATTCTGGCAGAATCCATGCATCTGCAAGGCATTCCTACGGAACGCGTTCTCTGCATCATCGATTTGGGAAAAGGCGTCGGCATCGGCGTTCGGGCCGCTCAGAATCTGATCCGCCCCGCTCACCTTTTCTTGTACCTCAAGCAAGAGCGCCGTCAGGATTTGAAGGCCGCGACCGACTATTTGATCGATCGCCAAGTCAAAAACCGACACTGGCAGCTCTCATCCAAAGGCAACGCCAAGTACGATGAAATGTGTCAGCTCATCTGTGCCTCGTTCGCCGACTTCACGGCAAAGCTCGACATGGACTATATTTTTGCTTGGCTGGATTGGGACGGCGACAACGTTCTCGCCGATGCGGGCATTATCGATTATGGCAGCGTTCGCCAGTTCGGAATTCGCCATGACCGCTATCGTTATGATGACATCGAAAGATTCTCAACGAACCTCAATGAACAAAGACAAAAGGCCAAGCTCATCGTCCAGGTTTTCGTTCAGATGGCCGACTACCTGAAGACGGGACAAAAGAAATCCCTCAGAAGTTATGCCAAGCACCCCACGGTTCTGAAATTCGATACTCACTTCAAAGAACAACGGGCCCATCGCCTTCTGTACCGCGTGGGATTCTCCGAAGAACAGCGAACTCGCATCCTGAATGGACACCGCGACCTTTTCGAACGCTTCGACCGTTTGTATTCGTCTTTCGAGCGGGCAAAAATCAGCGGCAGTCCTCAGCGAGTCGCGGATGGAATCAACCACCCCGCCCTGTACAATGTCAGACGGCTTTTGCGGGCTCTGCCCGAGTTTTACCTAAAATCCAAGAGACCTCTTCAAGAAGTCTCAATGGACGAGGCCGAATTTCATTCCCTGATGCTTTCCAGCTTTGCCAAAACGAAAGATCTGCGGATGGGTGGAAAACACAAGATGCAGATTCAGAAGTTTCAAGAGCTTTACAAAGCTTTGCTGGCGGCCGCCGCAGGAACCCGAAAACCAGAAGCCATCCTGCCAGCATTCAGCGACAGAGCCCAAAAGCTCAACTCAGACCATCGGATCACGGGGAATGCCCTGATTGAAATCGTCGAAGAGGTCTTGCAGCAGCGCCGTCGCGGCCTGTCTCTGTCCGAGGTTCAAAAGGTCGTCGATCGCCTGGTGATGGAACATGCCAATATGCCAGAGATTCAATTGAGCCGCCCTTACCGCCAAGCGAATCAGGCAACGGCCGCCGTGCGAGTCGATCTGTATTCGAAGATTCTGAGTATCGTGAAGGATAACCGGGAAACGATCTAAGCTTAGCGACCGCAGCCCGGGAATTTGCCAACCAAAGCACGGAACTTCTTGGCTCCGCTGATGTCACCACCACGGGCTTTGTTGTTGTCATCCGTTCTGAGAGGTCCCCAGTAAGTTCTGCGAGGATCGCTGGCCTTGGATGTCGGCGACATCAGGTTATCACGACGTCTGAGCTCCATCGCAAGACCCTTCACCGCGCAACGTGTGTTGATATGACCGTTGTACAAGTTGCCGGAAACACCGACCCGATCACAGAATGGCTTCTCAAGCTGGAAGAGCCCGATCGCCGTTCCATTCGGAGCGCCGTGATTCGCCGCCTTTTCATTGCAACTCGACTCGGGAGCCGCCAATGAAGAGAACATCCAAACCCAAAAGTGCTCTTTTTTGTTTTTATCAAAGTTCTTATAGTTCTTGCAGAGGATCATCACATCGGGAGGGTTGTTGTTCACGTACTCTTCCGGATTCGCTCGGATCTCCTGCAGAGCCGTCCGTCCCCAGGGACCCAGATTACCCTGTTTATCGATGAATCGGTTTTCGCAACCTGCGGGATAATTGGCGGCGATGGAAGCACCCAATTCGGGGTCCGAGTAAAAGTCCTCTTGTTTCTGGAAGCCTTGGGAGTCATTGTACTCATCCATGGCGTAAGAAAGACCTTCGCTGTTCTCTTTGTTCTTACCGCCCAAAACGTTTCCACCTAAGAGGGCTCCGCAGATTCCCAGGGCCCCCGTGATTAAGGCAGCCATTCCACCATTCCCCGAGTCTGAGTCCGTCGAGGTTGTCGTGGTGGTCGTTGTCGGTGTGACGGTCTTGGGTTTGTTTTGATCAGCCAAAGCTTGCGACCAACCATCCGGCGCATCCAGATTCGGTCCCGAAGTCGTCTGATCATCGATGGCCGTTTGGGACTCGGTCTGAGTTTCGGATCGCACACCACCGGCATCGTCGAACGTCGGCGTCGAGACTTGCTCGCTCTGCGAGAAGACCATGGATGGAATCAACAGGAGGATCACAAGTGTGCGCAAGAGTGCCATCTTGATATCAATCGGCTCTTTCCGAGATATCTTTATGCACTCTCAAATTGAGACATGATCGTCTTGGGACAACGAATGGATTCGATTTGAGAAAAAGAATTTAAAACTTGCGGAATCGTGGAAAGCCGGGACTCAAGGTCACCGGCTGAGCGTTCGCGCTTGGGGCTTCAGCTTGGTGCGCAGCCAAGAACGGATCAGAGGGTACTCTTTGTCCTCGAGCACATGCTCTTTGTCCATCTCGAACCACTGAACGCTGAGGCCCGCATTCTTGAGTTTTTCCACTCCGAACTTGGTTTCGTCGATTTTCAGAACGTCATCTTGTCGGCCATGAGTGAACATCCATGGCGTTTTTCGAGCTTCATCCGAAAGCTGCTGCCTCCACCGAGGAAAGAAATGAAAATAGCCGCTGATCCCGACGATACCGCCGAGACGCTTCGGATAATGAAGACCGATGTCAGCGGAAACGAGGCAACCTTGAGAGAAGCCGAAAAAGAAGATGTTCTCGCTCTTCCAGCCTTGCGCCTCGAGGTCCGCCAAAAGCTGGAACATCTTTTCACGGATGCGCAAGACGCCGTCTTTCTGATAAGGGGGCTCGCCGTACCAGCTCCATCCATCCAGGAATTTCCGAGGAGCATTCAACAGCAGATAGTTCATACCAGGCATGTTCAGCTCTTCACGAAAGGATCTGAAAGGACGGATGGAGTCGCCGCGACCATGCAAAACGATCATCAGCTTCTCGGAGGGACGCCGCGAAGGGATGAATTTGCTTTTGAACAAGGTCGTTTGAGCGGGCGTCTTCATCTTAGAGAGCGGCACGAGGTCCTCCACCAGCAACAGGTTCACAAAACAGGGCTGTCTGCGCTTGATTCAATTGCGGATCATCCGTCACGCCCGCCGAGGACGCGCAGATGCTCAGGTCCACGGTGCGAGTCGGCGGCTCTTCCACCCGACTCGGCGACAGCAGTGGATTCAGGTATTGGTCTTCTTCACGAAGAGCCAGAGATTTCCGGAAGCTGACTTTGACGTCAGGTGCAACGCCTTTGAGTTGCGGAGAATAACCGGACGGCAAGTAGTAAAAACCCTTCGTCTGGAAGAAAGCGATACGACCATTCCGTTTCCAGATCTCGCCCTCTTGGAAGGAGCCCTTCCCAAACGTCCTTTCACCAACGAGCAGAGCGCGTTTATGGTCACGCAGACTCCCCGCCAGAATCTCGGCGGCACTTGCGGTGCCACTGTTTACGAGAACGGCAATCCGTCCGTTCCAAAGCTGGGCTTCGGAACCAAAATGCGTTTCGGGATCACGGGAAGGATCCAGGTAACGGATACGGAAAGCCGCCTTGTCGGGACCGACAAACAGGCTCACCATGCAGGCCGCCTCGTCCATCTGACCGCCAGAGTTATCGCGCAGATCGAGCAAAAGGCCCTGAAGCTTTTTGCCGTTCATTTCCGTCAGCGCTTTTTTCATGTCCATGCAGCTACCTTGCGCGAACTTGTGCAAGGTCAAGACGCCGACCGGACGATCTCCTTCGAGAGGCTTCCAGGCGACCGAAGGGATCTTGACGTTCGAACGTTGAACGGAAATTTTCAGATTCTTCCCACCACGAAGCACTTCGATCTCGGTGCTTTTTCCCTCTGCCCCTCGCAAAAGGTCTCCGAGACGTTGAGGCGGATAGTCCTTCAGGACGACCTCATTGACGGAAAGGACCCAGTCTCCTCGCTGCAAACCCGAAGAGGCCGCGGGCGACCCTTCGATCACTTTTCTCAGGAAGTAACCTTGCTCGCTCCGAGCGAGGACCACACCAAGAACCGTCGAAGAAGCCTGAGGGTTCGAAATCACGTTCTGATAATAATCGAGTGGCAGGATGTAGGTGTGCGGATCTCTGAACACCGACAAGAAAGCGTTCAAACCGGCACCGGTCAAAGTCGCTCGCTTGCCTTGTTGAATCGGCATCTCCATCAATTGCTTCCACAGGCTGCCAAAGCGCACGACTTTCAGGGCCTGTGGATTTTCAGAGTAGGATTTTTTCCAGGTCTCAAGCTGAGTGATTTCGGTTTGATCATTGGATTTTTCGGACAGGGGTTTCAGTTCGCCCTGAAGCGAGATTTCATAACCCATTCGGCCCGCCACCGTGACCAAGGCATTGGCGCAGGCCAGGAAATACCGGCGAGAGCTTTGGCAGGTGTCATCGTCGACGACGTCGCGCAGGGAATCGGGACTCAGGCCGGTTTCGGCCCAGTAGTCATCGACGGATTTTGTCGCGACCGAGGCTTTTTCGGGACCCGACAGCCAGACACGGCCCAGCCACAGGCTCACCCCGATCGCCAAGACAGTAAATGAAAGCAAGGTGAGCAGTTTCCAGCGACGTTCCACGTAAAATCCCTCAGGAAAAAGCAGAGCAAGTCATGTGCCCAGAGAGACCCTCTTTAGGCGGTCCTGAGGCCTTAAAATCGACCTGGAGGATGCAGTCTTTTCAGGCCTGTCCACGAGAGCGACAGGGCCGCCGCTTGCTTAAATTCGTTCTGAGGGCTAGGCTCGGCCCCATGATCATCGTGACAGGCGCCAACGGCTTTATTGGAAGTGCTCTCGTTTGGGAACTCAACAAACGGGGAATTCACAACATCATCGCGGTCGACCCGGTTTCTAGGAACGACCATGACCTGCTCAAGAATCGTCAGATCGCTCGCTTCCTAGATCGCGATGCCCTGTGGGATTTTTTGTCGACACCGGCGGCTCAATCCGTTCAGTGGGTTTTTCACATGGGTGCTTGTTCGAGCACGACGGAAACCAACTGGGAATTTTTGAAAGAAAATAACCTCGAGTACTCACAAAAAATATTCGACTGGTGCGCCAAGCACGGAAAAAATTTGATCTATGCGAGTTCGGCTGCGACCTATGGCGCTGGCGAAAAGGGCTTCAGTGATCGCACCCACCCCGACGAACTGAAACCGCTGAACCTGTACGGAGATTCAAAGCTTTTGATGGACGAGTGGGCTCTCGAGCAAAAGAAAACTCCGCCGAAATGGTATGGTCTCAAATTTTTCAACGTCTTTGGACCGAATGAGTATTTCAAGGGTCCGATGGCGAGCCTCGTCTTCAAAGCCTATCATCAGATTTTGAAAACCGGAGAGCTGGGTCTATTCAAATCCCACAATCCCGGATATCGCGATGGCGAACAGCTGCGCGATTTCGTTTATGTGAAGGATGTCACCCGTTGGATGGTGGAACTCACGGACCGCCAACCCGCCAATGGGATTTACAATATGGGATTCGGCAAGGCTCGCACTTGGTTGGATCTGGCGAACGGCGTTTTCTCGGGCCTTGGGAAGAAAACCCAGATCAAGTGGCTCGATATTCCGATGAACATCCGGAGTCAGTATCAGTACTTTACCGAAGCCGACATGACGAAATGGAAGACCGCCGGCATGAGTGCTCCGCAATGGTCTTTGGAAGATGCCATCGCGGACTATGTGAAGAACCACCTGCAATCCAAGGATCCGGTGCTGTGAGATGAGCTTTCAATTGCCGAGCCACCTGCGAAAGTACGTCGTCCGGCAAGAAGACCGGAGCTACACCCCGGTCGATCACGCGGTCTGGAGATTCTGCCTCCGACAACTGCGCGCTTATCTGTCAAAGAATGCACACGAGTCTTATCTGGACGGTCTGAGCAAAACCGGCATCGAGGTTGAACGCATTCCCCGTATTGCGGATGTCAGTGAAAAGCTGGCCCACTTCGGCTGGAGGGCCCTTCCCGTCAGCGGCTTCATTCCACCAGCGGCCTTCATGGAACTGCAGGCCTTGAATGTTCTGCCTGTGGCCTCCGATATCCGCAGCTTGGATCATCTGACCTACACGCCAGCCCCTGATATCGTTCACGAGGCGGCAGGACACGCGCCGATGCTGGCGAACACCGAGTTCGCGGATTATCTGCGCCAGTATGCTCAGGTCGCCAAAAAAGCCCTGATCAGCAAAGAAGATATGGACGTCTACGAGGCGATCCGAGATCTCTCGGACCTGAAGGAAAATCCCGCCTCGACGGAACAAGAAATCAAAGCGGCCGAAGAAAGATTGGTTCGCGTCTCGGAAAGTTCCACGCATATTTCCGAAGCCACCTGGCTTTCGAGAATGAACTGGTGGACCGCCGAATACGGTCTGATCGGGTCGCTGGAAAAACCGCGCATCTACGGCGCGGGCTTGTTGTCCTCGGTCGGTGAATCCAAACTTTGTCTCAGCGACAAGGTCAAAAAGATCCCGATGAGCATCGACTGCATTGAATACGGATACGACATCACCGAACCGCAGCCGCAGCTCTTCGTCACCCCGGATTTCAAAACTCTGGGTGTGGTTCTGAATGAACTTGCTGATCGCATGGCCTTCCGCGAAGGTGGCCGGGTCAGCATCGAAAAGGCCATTCAGGCAAAGACCGTGAACACCGTCGAGCTGAATTCGGGCCTGCAGATCTCCGGCATTTGCACCGAGATCCTGCCCGCTCAAGGGACCGAGATCGCTTATTTGCGCTTTGAAGGGCCCAGCCAGTTGTCGATGACGGACCGGCAACTCGAAGGCCACGGCAAGGATGACCATGCCCATGGCTTTGGAACGGCCGTCGGTTTTCTGAAAGCCCATCCTGGCAAATGCCCCTCGACCCTTTCCGATGAGGATTGGGAAACGCTCGGAGCAAAGCCTGGACAGACACTGACCCTCGAATACACGAGCGGCGTGAAGGTTGTGGGTGCGTTCAAATCACGAATGGTCAAAGACGGGAAAACCGTTTTGCTGGCCTTGGAAAATGCAACCGCAACGCTCGATGGCCGAGTGCTGTTCGATCCGTCCTGGGGAACTTACGATCTGGCAATCGGTTCATCCGTGCCCTCTGTTTTCGGAGGACCCGCGGATCGTTTGGCCTTCGGAGAAGTGGACGACTTCATCGCAAAACGGGTTCCAACGCCGGTGTTTTCAGAGCAAGAAAAGAAACGCCATCAGCTTTACGAACGCGTCCGCGATTGGCGCGAAAAACAAGTGAAGGGTGATGTCCTGGAACAGAACCTTGCCACCGCTCTCGATGAAGCAACTCGGGATTTCCCCGAGGACTGGCTCATCGTCCTTGAGATGCACGAGCTGGCACTGAACCGAGCTTCCGAAAGCGGAATCGCGCAGAACATCAGGAAGTCTCTCGAACAGAGAATCAACGTGCAGCCAGACCAGGCGGAGATCATCCGCGAAGGTCTGGCACTCGCCAATCAAATGTCCTAAGAGATTTCGTTAAGCCGGAGTCAGTTCGCGACGGATGCGGTCTTCCTCTTCACGAGCGAAGCGCAAACGGGAATCGAGTTCCGCCAGGTCGTGGGCAAGTTTTTGCCCCTGATCCGTGAGTTCGTTGATTTTCGAAAGAGTGTCCTCGTCGGAGCTTCCGACCAGGCGCAAGCTTTCCAGTTTCGCCGAGTTCAATTCGATTTCTTTGTTCAGATTTTCCAAACGCTGATTCAAAGTCTTGCGACCTTGGCTCAATTCACGAGTGAGTTTTTTCACATCGTCCAACGAGAGAACCGACAAACGTCCGGACTCGAAAGGGTCCTCGTTTTTGTCTTCGTTCTCCACGCCGTCTTCTTCGCCAGCGAGGCTGTCCCAAAAAAGGGACCATTCATTTTTCAGGGATTTTACGATCGAGTTTCTACTGTCATCTTCCATAAGGAACTTGGGGACCTCCGTGGACATTGCCACAAACACATAATATCACGCCGGAAACCCGAATTTCTAATGACGGTTACAAGACAGGTCCTAACGCTTGCTGGCACGCGGAGACCCTCGGAAGCCTTGAGGAATTTGGAAGGTATTTTTTACATGCCGCGATAGATAACACCTGTTTGAGGATCTCTCAGAAGACCCGTCAGGTAGGTATCTGGACCAAAGTTCTGGGTCTGGATCTGTCTGGGGGTCAAACGCTCGCCCATGGATTCCACCCGAAAGAACTCGGCAAAAGAGCGTCCCTGATTTCCGAAAAGGACGGGCGCCCGAAACAGGTGCAGTCGGTTGATCAAACCCGCCGCCAAAAAAGCGCTCGCGATCTGCGCGCCACCCTCGATCATCACGGAACGAATGCCCTCGTCCCAAAGTCGATCAAGAATCTTCGCAGGATCCCGCTCGCCCTCGATCCACAGAGTTTTCCCCAGCTCTCGTTGGCCCAGGGCCAGTTGATCGCGCTTTGAGGTCAGTCGTCCACTCGGGTCGATCACGACCGCCAGATTGGCTTTTTGAATTTCAGGATGACGAATGTCCAATCGAGGATCATCCGCCAAGACCGTCCCTGAACCGACGAGGACCGCATCGTAAGACGCTCGCAATCGGTGAACTTCGCTCCGGGACTCCTCGCCGGTGATCCACTTCGACTCTCCTGATGACAGAGCTAGTTGAGAATCCAAGGTGCAACCGACCTTCAGGGCGACGAAAACCCCACGGTGCCGAAAGTTCCACAAGAAAGCCTCGCAGAGCTCTTCGAGTTCATCCTTGAGATCATGAGTCGCCATTTCCTGATAATGCAGACAAGTGATTCCGGCCGCTTTCAGAATCGCCGCCCCCTGTCCCTTGACCAAAGGGTTTGGATCTTCGAGTCCGTAAACCACTTGATCAATCGGAAGCTGTGCCAGCATCTTGGCGCAAGAAGGGGTCTTCCCCTCGTGAGCGCAAGGCTCGAGGGTCACAAAGACCTGAGCTCCTTGAAGTTCGTGGGTCGAAAGCCCTTTGACCGCATTCACCTCGGCATGGGCTTCCCCGAATTTTTCATGATGTCCGACCGACAAGAGTCGTCCCGCGGAATCGAGGACGACACAACCAACCAGAGGATTGGGACTCACATGAGCGAATCCCTTTTTCGCTTCGGCGATGGCAAGTCTCATCGCTTCGGCAGAAGACAGAAAGTCCCCTCTTGCGGCTCTCACTTTTTCTTCATCCAGGATTTCCAGTAATCGATCAGCTCGACCTTTTCGAGTTGAGGATCGATCATCAAGGGCTGATAGGCATCCACCATCACCGCCACCTCATCAAGGTAGGTTTTGGTTTTGATCGCCTCAAAGGCTTTGGGATGAGGTCCGTGAGGGAAGCCCGCCGGATGCAAAGTGATCATCCCGGCGTGCAGGTTCTCGCGGCTGAAGAAGTTCCCGTCGTGATAGAAGAGCACTTCATCGTAATCGATGTTCTGGTGATAGAAAGGCACTTTCAGCGCATCCGCATCGCTCTCCACGGGACGAGGCAAGAAGGTGCAGATCACGAAACCATTTGCGGCAAACGTCGTATGTGCCGACGGCGGCAGATGCACACGGTGGCTCATCAGTGGCATGATGTCGTCGATGTGCAGAGTGAACGGGAAGTAGTCCCCTTTCCAACC
>JAHBUU010000003.1 GCA_019637895.1 Pseudobdellovibrionaceae bacterium
TCATAAACCGTCCTTACTTATTCGAAAAATCTGAAAATCAATCGAATATCGCCTCTCAAGAAAAACACGACCGCGATTAAATAGACAAAAAATGTCGCCGCCAAACTGACTAGAAGCGGCAACGAGAGCGCCATAAACGCCACTTCAATCGAAAGAACGCAGCCGATAACGGCAAAGCACCATAAAAAAATGGGGAAAATTCTCCAAAAAGAAATACCTACCTTGTGAAAAAAAGTATCGCCCAATGCATATAATAGATCGTGAATGCTACCGAAATCACGGTTACTGCCGCCATCGAATCGCTCCTCAACCCGACAAAAAAGACGCAAGCTAAAATTGCGAATGATCCATAGATCAGCTCAAGTCGAAATATTGATTGCTGCGCCTTTAAGACGTCAAAAACTCGATCCATCCAACTCGTCGCAAGCAGAAAAAAAGAGGGCACAATCATCCGGTCAAGAATCGGCGAGCTCGCTCCCCACTGGTCACCCAAAATCAATCGAATGACATCTTCCGAAAAATACATCATCAAGCCCACAAACGGTGCACCCATGAGAAGAATCAAACGTAATAGCCGCCTCATTTCTTCGGCCGCCGATACCAGCCCGACCTTGGCAGCATGACTATGGACGATGGGTCGGATCGCACCCCCAACCAAATTGCCCGGCGCACTCAACAGACGTTCGGTCTGCGCATAATTCCCGAGGAAAAATGGATCACGAGAACCGAGAATCAGATGAATAGCTCTCACTCGGATCAGTGAAAAGAACATGAACCCCATCGAAAAGCGCGGAAACAGCGAGTAATGTCGGGCCAACGCAACCAACTTTACCCACGAAACTGCTCGGATTTTCTCAGAAATTATGAGATAGGACACAATGACGGCAATGAACTGCCCGAAAAAGCCAGCCGCGATCAAAACAGATGCCGAAGGTTTAATCAAGAGACCGCCAAGATACTGCAAGACGCTGGGAAAGGTCGAAATCAGGAAGATCGAAAGTGAGTACGAAGAAAACCGGCCCTTACGAACCAACAATTGAAGGACCGTCAGGTGAACACTCATCAAGAAAACGTTGAAGGGAATTAGATATAAACCAAGAGGTATCAACTCCAAGAACCGACCAAATATGAGCAACAACACCGCAGAAAGAAGTGAAAATGCAAGCCCCACGCTCAGGCAAAGCGACGCCATAGCACGCGCATTTCCCTCCGACCGCACCAGCACTATGGCATCAGAATACCTAGCCGTTGAAATTCCTCCAACAATACCTACGACGGCATAGAAGATAGCCGATTGCCCAAATGTCTCAGGTGAATACATCCTTGAGATCAACGGAATAAATAAAAAATTAAACAGCTGACCGAGAATGAGCGCAGACGACGTCTTAAAAATACTGTGGACTTTCAATGCCCTCATCGGCGCTCCTTTCTGAGAGGAAGTTATGTGATCGCAAGAGCACCATCGACCAAATGATACCGGTCTCCAGTTCGAGGACAGGTCCACTGGCCATTGCCGCCCAAGGGCAAGTCAATCCGCTCACCGAAACGACTCATCCATCCAATCTGTTTTGCCGGCACACCGGCCATCAGTGCAAACGGTTTCACATTCTTTGTAACGACAGCACCTGCTCCGATGAAACAGTATTCGCCTAGAGTCACGCCGCAAACAATCGTCGCGTTGGCTCCTATCGTGGATCCCCTTTTCACCATAGTGCTGAGGTACTCAGCTTTGCGCGAAACGGCGGACCGAGGGTTAATAACATTCGTAAAAACCATGCTCGGCCCGCAGAACACATCGTCTTCCAAATGAACATTGTCATAAATGGAAACATTATTCTGAATCTTGCAGTTGTTGCCGATCGTCACGCTATTTCCAACAAAGACGTTCTGCCCCAGTGAACAGCCTTTGCCGATTTTTGCTTTGGCACAGACGTGAACCCAATGCCAAATCCTGGTTCCCTCTCCGATCTCGGCTCCGTTATCAACAATGGCTGTCTCGTGCCTTGTGTAACTCACGTGGCACCCCGAATCTTTTCAACGATTCGGATAGCTGGACGAGCTGCCTCGAGGCCATACCCATTCCCGCTAAGAATGTCCGTATATACACGCTTGTGAAGCTCCGTAAAGCCTTCGGAAAATTCGAACTCGACCCCATCGATTTTGATAGATCGAAAGGTGGTTTTCCCGGCCTTAACCGCGTCCGCTGGAAGTTTCGATCGATCAATTGTGAGCATCCATTTTACTTTTGCTTTTTGCAAAGTGAGCTCGCCTCGTTCGACGGTCTGGGACTTTTCAAGGATTTTAACTTCGCGTTCTTCTCCAAAAATCCAGGTCAGCATGTCAAAAAAATGAACGCCGATATTGGTCGACAAGCCACCAGAACGACGGACATCGCCCTTCCATGACTCATGATACCAGTTTCCACGGGAAGTCATGTACTGCAAGTCAACCAAGTGATCGCCCTGTACCGGAACCGATTCGATTTTCTGCTTCAAGGCAAGAATCGCATCGTGGGTTCGAAGTTGAAGGACCGTATAGACTCTTTTTCCATATCGCTTTTCATAGTCGGCGAGATCATCAAAGTCTTTATCATGAAGAACTAGAGGCTTTTCACAAATCGCATGAGCACCGTGACTGAGGGCGAACTTGATATGAGCCGCGTGCAGATGGTTAGGTGTACAAATCGAAACATAGTGAATTTCGTTTTCAGTTCCCTTGACCGAATCCACATAAGATTCGAACCTCTCGAAGTCTGTGAAAAACTGACAGTCTGGGAAATACCGATCCATAATCCCGACAGAATCATTTTTGTCATAGGCAACGACCAGGCGATGTCCTAGATCCCGAATGGCTTCGATATGTCGAGGCGCGATGTATCCACCGATTCCGATAACTGCAAAATTCATAACCCTAAGCCTTCACCAAGTTTGAGGCCGTCTGACGGAATTTACCACGGGTATCGATCATCACCTTCGCGTTCTTTAATAACATCTCATAATCAAAACGATCATGGTCTGTCGCCAATATCACGCAATCGTAAGACGCCACCTTTTCCGGGGACAAGGCCACCGAGCTCAGATCGAATTTATGCTCGCGCATTTTTGGGAAGACCGGCACATGGGGATCCGTATAGCTGACCTCGGCACCGACATCCCTGAGTCTCTCCATCAAAAAGACAGATGGAGACTCACGCATATCATCGATATTCTTTTTATATGAAATCCCGAGAACCAGAACTTTCGATCCGCGAACTGATTTTCGCGCCGTATTCAAAGCATCAGTCACTTTTGCCATCACATAGTCCGGCATCGAGCTGTTGATCTCACCGGCAAGTTCGATGAAACGTGTGTGGATACCATACTCACGGGCCTTCCAGGTCAGATAGAACGGATCAATAGGAATGCAGTGCCCTCCAATCCCAGGCCCCGGACGATACGCCACAAAACCAAACGGTTTCGTTGCTGCGGCATCGATGACTTCGTGAATATCAATCCCCATCTTGTCTGCGACGATCTTCATCTCGTTCACGAGACCGATGTTAACGGCACGATGGATATTCTCGAGAAGTTTTGTCATTTCCGCGGCACGAGTCGATGAAACCGGAACAACTTTATCGATCACACCAGAATAAAGTAGAACTCCGATCTCTAGGCAGGCAGGTGAGTATCCACCCACAACCTTTGGAATTGTACGAGTCGAGAAATCAGGGTTCCCCGGGTCTTCACGCTCCGGAGAGAAAACAAGAAAGACATCTTCACCGATCCTAAAGCCCCGAGATTCAATTCTTGGCTTCAGCTCTTCGTCGGTTGTTCCAGGGTATGTCGTGCTTTCAAGAGAGACGATCTGCCCTTTTCGGAGGTATGGAACAATACTATCCATTGTGGACAACACAAAACTCAGATCTGGCTCCCGGTGTTTATTCAAAGGCGTCGGGACGCAGAGGATGATCGCATCCACCTTGCCAATATCTGCAAACGAAGTCGTCGCATCCAGCCCCCGAGAAACAGCCCGCTTTACATGGTCGCTGGAAATGTGCTCGATATAACTAGTTCCAGATTTGATCTTTTGAACTTTGGAATCATCGATATCGAATCCCAGGACAGGAAATCCTTCTTCGGCGAACCGCAGGGCCAGCGGTAAACCAACATATCCAAGGCCAACAATTCCAATGGTTGATTTCTTTGTTTTCAGGGCGGACGCGAGTGATAAATCCATGAAACCTCATCACAAAATTGATCTGCGGATATTACTCATGTGTCGCCAAGTCTGTAAACAGGTTCCAGAAAGCATCCATCAGCGGCTCTTGAACCCCTCAATATCGCAACGCATCAGCGCCACTCCAGGACCCCGTAGAGGACCAACGTCATCCACGTGACTTGAGGAAAGGGGTCGGCTAAAAAAATAGTTCCCTCGACAGACTCCGTTTTGCCGATGGCGCCGATCTTTAGTGTGATCAAAAAGTGTAGACTTCCGAGAGGATGAACGATGTTTGAGGGATTAGTTGGGGGAATGCTCTTAGGGACCGTGACCTCTCAGATGCTCCTTGATCTGTGCCTGGTCCTCAGCTGGTTTTATCTTCTGTATCGAAAGTTTGGACCTGGCAAAAACTCGGCACCAACCGCCCCCTTCTTTCAACTCATCGGCATCGAATGGGCCGTTCTGGGCTATCTCGTGATCGCTGTCTTGAGTCTTGCTCTCAACGCTCCCGAGCCCAAACCCTGGTTTTACGCCCTGAGAAAATTCACATGGATTGCCGATCTCTACTTGATGACCTGGCTCTTCTCGAACGCACGTATCAAGGCCAGATCCGCGTTGATCTTTTTTTGCATGGCCTTCCTGCTTCCGAACCTTTACGCCATCTATGGTTTCATCGCCGGGGTCGATCCCATCACGGGAAACCAGGTGCTGAGGATTGTTGGTCTCGTCAATAGCGCCACCTACCACGCTCATGGCAACGGAGCGGTTCTTGTCTTCTTTCTGACACTTCTCACCCTCTTTACGCCCCAATTACCGCGACGTCTGCAGTTCGGTGCATGGACCGCGATGCTGCTCATGTCCATCAGTCTTCTTCTGACTTACACCCGAGGAATCTGGATCTCCGTTACGATCGCCTCGCTCTTCCTTTTCCTGTCCCTCGGAAGGCGCTACGCCATGATCGGGATCTCCGTCGTCATGGGCGGCGTTCTGACCCTTTTTGCCTTGCTCCCATCGATTCAGAACAGAGTCATCGATACATTCAACGTCGCTCATGGCGATCAGGTCCGGAAGAATCTGTACAAAGTCTTTTGGGAAATGATCAAGGACCATCCGCTGATCGGAATTGGATACTGGGATCAGTATCGTCAAATCGAGACCTATTGGCCGCGCATCGGCCTGCCTGCGAACTACTTCACCAGTCACGCCCACAATCAGTATTTGAACGTCTTGGGAACAACCGGTGTTCTGGGCTTGTTCTTCTTTTTGAGCATCGTGATCTACTTTTTGTCTCTGAATATCTCGCTCTACCGGAAAAGCACTGGTTTCGCTAAGAGGGCCTTCCTGCTTGCTCTTCTCGTTGTGCAGATCGAATACTATGTCGCCTGTGTGACCGATGTGACGTTTGAGTATGCCAAGCTAAGAGCGATTATGTTACTGACCTGGGCCTTCTTGATCGCGATCAGACGAGACCGCGTCGTCCTCGAGTCATAGGCGATCACTTCGAGAATAAAGCGTTGATCGCTTGCTGCAGCTCCGTTTCGGAAAAGGTGCTGGCATCCACTTCATCCTTATAGTCGGCCCGACCGACAGCAAAGAGGGAGCGCTTGTTCGCTCCCCTCCCGGCCCATACGAGGCTTGGAAACTCCATGGCCGCCGAATCCTCTTGCCGGTAGATGATCACCGAGGGCGTCGCAAAGGCCGAAGCGACATGAACCCATGAGGTATCGGGCGTGACGATCAGATCACTTTTCTTCACGATCGCCATTTGCACGGCGAAGCTCAGCCCAGCGGCGATCTTCACTTTGGAATCGAGACCAAAGGCATCGTTCAGTTCTGAACGCTCTTCTCGAGTCCCCAAGAAGCAAATCTGATGCTCTGGCAGCACTGTTTTGATGGTCGCAACCACTCTGGCCGCAGCCTGCAGAGACAGCCCCTTAAGAGCGGCTGAGGCCTTCAGATTCAAACAAACAAAGCGATCCATCCCCTGCTCATCGAGAAACGCTTGAGCTTGAGCCATATCCGCATCAGGAAGCTGAATCCGATACGTGGTCTCCACAGGCTTCGTCAGATCCAGTAGCTCAAGACAGTGAACGACCTGATCTGCGAAGTGAACTCGTGAACGGTCGATTCGGGGCTCGGCGACCTCCGCCTTGAGTCGCTGCCGAGACAAACTGATGACCTGCGAATCAAGGGCACAGAGGAAAAAGGCCGTCTTCGGCTTCAGATCGTAGGCCAGATTCACGACCACGTCCGGCTTCCACTTTCTGATCTCGAGCGCGGACCTGATACTTGGCCAGATGCCCTTTTTGACGACGAAGGTCTTCGAGTAACCGGAAAAATACGGCTGCGTCCAGAGGTTGTTTTGCGAAATCAAAACGGCCGATTCAATCTCGGGATAGTTCCGCCTGAGTTCATGCCCCAGAAAACTGGTGACGATCGAGTCCCCGATTTTCCCATCATGACGTAAAAAAAGAATTCGCTGAATCTTTCCCCGAGGACGAGGGGCATGATCGAACAAGGCAATAACTAATTTCAGTTTCAAGGCCCGAACCTGATCGTTCAGGCGGTCAATTCTTCGTCTGAGCATGTTTCTTCACCAGCATTAGGTTTGACCTTCTGAACTTATCTCCGTAAGTCTTAGCTTTCCCCAGAGGCTTTACCGCCTCCGCCTGCGCGCAGGCGACATCGGAGGCAACATACAGTGCCGCAAACTTCGAAAGATGAGACAGAACAGGATTCAGCTGGGATCCACCAATATTGAAACGTGATTGATAATTCAGTTCATAGTCTTTAATTGCCTTAGACCTCTGCTCCGGATCACCAAAAAAATGAACAATTCCGGTGCTTTTGCTCTCGGCCTGAAGAACCGGGACTTTTTTCGATTTCTTCTTGCAAGGAGTGCCTCGCCAGACCTTTTGTCGCTTCGATTTCATACACCTATAATTCTATAGGTTTTCGGTCCAGGCGTTCAAGAAGCCATTTTTTCAAAGGCTCCCCATCACCTCTCATGCAAACCTCAAAGGGGCTATCACCAAACAATAATGAGTTAGGAGACATGAGCCAAGCCGCCGTTTCGTCTTGGTTGCCGTCGAACAACTCGAAAGCAAGATCCGTGACCATCACGATATCCACCACTCGTTTAATGAACTTTGAGCTGATCTTTAAGGGAATTGCCTTTTTGTAGAGCTGAGGACGCGACACCCCGCCCTTAACAGCAATGTCAGAAGGCCCTAAGCCCGTCACCTTTAATAGATTCTGCGGCAGAATGCTCTTTTTGTCGGCAGAAAGAATCCCCAATGCATTCGTGAAGGCACCATAATCCTGAGCCCGACCGGTCCGATAACTTGACTGCAACATGGTCCTCCTCTCCTAGAGTCCATACCTTGTATCAAATTTGACAAAACCTGTAAGCAGGATGTCCAGAATTCGTATCCGACATGTCCAATAGTATCATATTATTCTATATTTTCGAATATTTATAAAAACTCGCGACAAACGTCCACCAGTTCGATTTGACGGCGAATCTGACACTATTGGTACTCGAAAACTCAGAAGCATAAAATTCGGACGTCCTGAGTGAGTCACTCCACGCAGTTGTTCAGTGCCCCAGGGCGGGGTAAGTCACCCTCGCAGTTTGCGGCCTGGTAAATATCCATTGCCGCAGAGAAATCATCTTTTTCATCCGCGGTGAAAAGGTCTGAACCATGAATAGCTTCTCTTAAGGGCCACAGTCCGCACAGTGAAGCCAACCCCTTTCCTTCAGGACATCCGCCCGGCTGAAGTCACTAAAGCCGTTCAAATCCAAAAAACTGTCATGCCCAGGGAATCTCCAACGATTTCGATTCGGCACCGAATACGGAATGCGGCAGCTCCGCGAATGGGAGTGCACGATTAAAAATTTTCCGTTTGAAACATGGACACAAAGAAAGATCTTGGATCTGCGGTGCTCTGAATCCACCTTAATATCGAAAAATTGTCCGAATTGCAGAACAAGACTTGATCTTGTCAGGATTGGCCTTAAATGTGATTTTTTGGTTCTTGATTTCGCCTGCCGCTGCGCTTCAGTTTACCACAGATGAGGCCCATTCGATAGAGACCTGATTTATTTGTTGTTTCAGTGGGTTAGACCCTTGCCCATTGCGCCTTGAGCCCCATTCGCTCCACCCACATTTCCAAATAGGTATCGTCCACCTGCACATTCATCAAGATGTCCCGAATGTCAGAGAGATGTTTTTCAGACTGCCCCTCACGGAAATAATCGAGTTTTTTGAGAATTAAATCTTCAGGCGATGCGATGAAGATATGAGTGCCAGGCACCATTTCAACCTGCTGACGTCTCGAAAACTCCGAAGCATAAAAATCGGTCTCTTTGTCGATCACCACGTCGATCTTTACGCCAGAACTTTGGTTGAAAAGGTTAAATCTTCCCTTCCGTCCTACCTCGTCCTGAATGACTTCTTTTGGAGGACAATAATACTCATCGATTGGAAAAGCCTTGAGGAACTCTGGAACCTGCCGAGCTTTGATCCTAACGACGAGATCGACATCTTGAGTGAAACGAGGACGCCCATAATACATCGTAGCGAGTGAACCCACGAGAAAGTATTCGATACCGGCTTCATCAAACCTCGTGACGACATCTTTCAAGACCTCAAGGATCCCCTTCATTTCGGCTTATCCTTTGCGAGCTTGATGAAATATTGGACGGTCATCTGATGCAGCTCCTTGTCCGAGAGCTCAGGATGGAGGTGCGAAAAGCGGGTCTTTTTGACGAGGAACGCGTCCTTGTACATCTGGTCGACAATTTCCAAACTCGTCCATTTTCTTTGTTTTTCAGGAGCCTGACCCAATGGACCACCTTCCATCTCGATGACTGATCCTATATCGCAGAGTCGACTCTGGGAACATTGCTCATTTCCAGGTCCAGAGTGATTTTGCGGAGCGACATCAAGGACGTCCGGAAATCTCCCATCAGAATTGTGGAAACCCTAAATGCCGCCTTCTTCGGCCCTCTGAAACTCTGACTATTTTCGATATAGTCGCGAAAACAGTCTTGACTATTTTCGCGACTATATCGAAAATAGTCAAAGATGAGCACCCTAAAAAAACGACGTTCTCTTTATGATTCCATCGTCTCCTTGGCTCTGGACCGCCACAAGATGGCCTTTATTTCGGGACCCCGCCAGGTTGGCAAAACAACCCTCGCAAAAGGCCTGATGGCGGATTTCGACAAAAGTGCCTATAAAAACTGGGACGAAAGCACCTTTCGTCGTCTATGGACAAAATCGCCCAACGAACTGAAGAACGAATTCGATCTTTCCCGCGCCAATGAAACCCGCCTGCTTATTCTGGATGAAATCCACAAAGCCAAAGGCTGGAAACAACGGTTGAAAGGACTGTACGACGAACTCGGCGAGGATCTGAACATCGTCGTCACCGGAAGCGCTCGCCTGAACATCTTCAAGAAAGGTGGGGACTCCCTCATGGGGAGATACCTCAACTTTCGGCTCCACCCCTTTTCTTATGGGGAACTGCAGGAAAATCCCCCCTTAGATCCCGAGGCCTGGCGAGACGGCCTCTTTCATCAGAAGAAAATCGAGCTTCCTCTACAACCGCTGGAAAACCTGCTTGCGTTCAGTGGTTTTCCGGAACCCTATTTTTCCGCCTCTCCGAAAATTCTCAGGATTTGGAGACAAAGTCGAAACGAAAAAATCGTCCGCGAGGATCTCCGCGACCTGAGCCGCCTCCCCGAACTCAGCCAAGTCGAAATGCTCACCGCTCTTTTGCCAACAAAAGTCGGCAGCCCACTCAGTATTCAAAGCCTCAGAGAAGATCTCGAAGTCGCCCACGGAACCGTCACTCGCTGGCTTGGCTATCTGAATGAACTTTTCTATTTTTTTGAAATCAAACCCTGGAGCAAATCCGTCCCCCGTTCTCTAAAAAAAGAAGGGAAAATTTATCTGTATGACTGGACGGAAATCGAAAGCCCCGGCGCTAAATTCGAAAACCTGATCGCCTGCCACCTGCTGAAAGCCTGCCACTATTGGACGGACACCGGCCACGGAAACTTCGACCTGTTTTTTCTCCGAAACAAAGAAAAACAGGAAATCGATTTCCTGATCACCAAAGATCGAAAACCCTGGCTCTGCCTCGAAGCCAAACTGACGGATACGCAGATTGACTCAAAAGCCGTCGAAAAACTCACTGCGAAACTCAACTGCCCCTATGTTCAGATCGTTTTTACGCAAGGGATTTGGCGCGTGCAGGAACAGACATTGGTTGCAAGCGCCACCCATGTTTTATCGGGGCTTCCGTAAACCGATCACGCCTGAACGCAACCTACCGACAAAGCAGAACCTCCTGCTGACGAAGAATCTGCGCCGCGCTCTCGCGCAGGCCCGCCATCACCTCGGGATTTGTTCTCGCAAAGAGGTTCGTTCGCTCTTCTGGATCTTGGGACAAATCGTAAACGCTTTCGCCCAATCGAGAACGCTCGAAAATATATTTATAAGGCCAACGGATCGCCGCCACATAGCCGCCGGAGTACGGCTGCACCAGATAGACAGCGTCGCCTTTTTCAGTGAATTGCGGATCAAAGACGGAGCGTCCGACCATCTCAAGCTCACCCGACCATCCGGCAAGATCCAGCAAGGTCGCGGGTAAATTGATATGCGAAAAGGCTCCCTGAGGCCGCTTCGTTGCGACCTGCCGGAGGTCCACGATCAGCAAGGGTACCTTGAAATTCTCGTTAAAAGCGAAATTTTCATTGTGACTGCTTCCGTGTTCCCCAAGAGGAAAACCATGATCGCCGGTGATGACCAAAACCGCATTCTTGCCAAAGGGGCTTTTCTTCAGCTCTTCGATCAGAACCTTGAGAGAATCATCAATCACCTTCAGATGATTGATGTACGCCTCACGACGATCTTTGGGCTCTTGATAGAAATGCCGCAGTTTCACGGGTAGCCCTGTGAACGGTTGGTGACTCGAGATCGTCGCAAGCGTGGCAAACAAAGGCTCAGATGGAGAATAGTTTTTCTCCAAATAGGTCAGAGCCCGACGGTAAAAATAGTCATCCTGCAGGCCCCACCCATGACAAGGATCCGTTTCCTCACTGCAGGACTTGGCCAGTTGCGGATACTCATCCAGTCCGTGGTTCAGCAGAAACACCCGCTCGTTGTCGAATCCCATGTCCCCGTGAGCTTGCGCGAAGAACGTTTTATAACCGTACTCTTTGAAATAGCTCGGAAGGCATTTCAGCTTTGCACAGGCAGTGCTGCGAAATTCGATGTTGTTCAGGCTTGGAACCTGCCCACACAGGGCCGCGAAATGCCCTTTCCCCGTTTGCACGGAAGGACTGTAATACTCGGGGATATAAACGTGCTCTTTGGTGAGAGCGTTGAAATACGGCGTGTACTCTTCCCCGTTCGTATGCCGCTGATGAATAAAGCGGCCATTGAACGACTCAATCATCACCAGAAAAACGTGCGGTTTTGAGGCTGCTGTGAACTGTGATTGAACCTGAACCCGAGGCAAAAGCGGCAATTTCTCAACATACTCGTTCAGCACCGTGTGCATCGGAACATACCATCGATACAAGCTTCGACCAAAGCGGCTGAACTGATCATGCGAGTAACTGACCTGGGTGATCAGGAGCAATCCCAACAATGTAAAGGCCGCCTGCAAAGGACGCTTGAACCTGGATTTCCGCTCTGGGCTAACCTCTCTTCGGTAGCTGAAGAAAATCAACAAGCCCGCCACAAGACTCCAAAAAACATTCGCCGCAACGAAGATGTTATGTAACAACTTTCCGAACTGCACGACTCCGTCCGCATTGGTCGCGGCCTGCCAGTTATTCGCGATGATCGCAAAATCCAAACTCGATCCGGTATTGGTCTGATAGTACGCAAGCAGCGTGTAGATCATCGCCAAGAAGGCATTGATCCATCTTGCCGTCTTTCCGGGCAAGCTCACATCGACCAAAAGGAACATCGAAATCAGAAAGACATAGGACAGCAACATGACGCTGATATTGCCAAGCTCCCAATTCTGCTTCCACCCGCCATTGGCAAAGTGCATATCCAGAACGAGACCGAAATAAAGAATGGTCGTAAGAAGGAACCGCCAACGCATGATTCCCGATTGTGCTCCAGAGAGACTGAAGAAACAAGCTGGCCCTTTCCCCAAAAAATAAAATAACCCAAGACATCTCAATAGGTTACGTGGCCAGCCCTTTCTTTTTTGGAAAGAAGTCTTACTTTACCCCAAAAAAGTAAAGTATAGTTTATATTAAGCCGATATAATGTTAATTATACTTACTATGAGGATTGGATGTACTTACCCAGCAGAGCCAAAATCACCCTCCGGCAACTAGGAATGCAGATTCGTTTGGCCCGAAAGAGACGCCTTTGGACCATTGCAGAGCTGGCGGGAAAAATTCAGGTTTCCGCCCCCACCCTGATGTCTCTGGAAAAAGGCGAACCAACTGTCAGCCTCGGCGTCTTGATTGCGACATTGTGGGTTTTAGGAATGGAAAGTGAACTCGAGGCCCTGGCGCATCCCGAAGATTCGGAAGGCGTCAAACTCATGAGTTCAAGACTTCCTCAGAAAGTGAAAGCTCGCCGAAGGAAAATCGACAATGATTTCTAAAGAATGTTTCGTTTACCTCCAGCTTCCGAACTCGCATGAACTCGTCACCGTGGGACGTCTCGAATGGCGAAGCAACGGCGCAAACACCGAAGTCGGAAGCTTTGTTTACGGTCGGAAGTACCTCGCTCTTCCCGGGGCTTTTGCGCTCGATCCATTTCAACTCCCACTCGAAGAACGTCTTTTCGAAGAAACGAAAAACGAGGGTCTTCACGGCCCTCTCCGGGACTCGAGCCCCGATGCCTGGGGTCGATATGTCATCGAAAAGAACACTCCCCCGTCCGAGCACAATCCAATCGGATATCTCCTCAATTCAGCAGATGACCGGATCGGCGCCCTCTCGTTTGGCCATGAGAAAACACCTCCTGCCTCTGTTCGCTCTTTTAACCGAACGCTTGATCTCCATGAGCTGATCCAAGCCGCCCACAAACTGGAACAAGGGCAGCCTCTGGAACTCAGAGAACGCCAACTTTTGATGAACGGCCTTTCTGCGGGTGGCGCTCGTCCCAAAACCACAATTGAAGACCAGAACTCGCTGTGGCTAGCCAAATTCCCAGCTAATAATGACCGAGTCAATTTACCACGAATCGAGTATGCGACGATGCAGCTTGCCGCAAAGTGCGGCCTCAATGTTCCGGAAGCTCGTTTGATCCCGGTGGGGACTCACGATGTTTTTCTGATTCAACGATTCGATCGCCTCTTCGATTCCTTAACTGGCAATTATTTCCGACAGCATTTCGTCAGCGGACTGACCCTGCTCAACTTGGATGAAAAAGATTATGGAAAATGGTCGTATCTGGATCTTGCCGATCAAATCCGCAGATGGACCCATAATCCCAGAGGAGATCTCCAGGAACTGTTCGGAAGAATGATTTTCAATGGGCTCATTTCAAACACCGACGATCACCCCCGCAATCATGGTTTTCTGAAATCCGGAAAAGGCTTCATCCTGTCTCCGGTCTACGACCTGGTTCCAAAACCGGAGGCCAACACGACCAGATACCTGGCTCTGCAGGTCGGCGAAGCCGGACGAGAGTTTAGCCTGACAAACGCTTTATCGAGAGTCGACGCTTTTGACCTGAAACGGGAGGACGCTCTTGCGATCATCCGGAAAATAAAATCTCGAATCAGTCAGTGGCAGGCACACTACGCAGCACACCTGGTGAGCCAGGGAGATCTCGAGTACTTAAAAGGAGCCTTTAGCCACTGGGATCATCTGGATTTTTCAGTTCTCTAAATTTCAACTGACGAGACGAGCCCCAGCGATCAGCTCCGCAACCAGGAAACTCAAACGGCGAGCCTGACTTTCCAGATAGTCGCGCCCGTTCTTCTGCCCCTGGGCCAAGAGGGACTGCACCTCTTGCCACTCGGCCTGCCCCTTGGGGGTCGCCAGATAGCGAGCTCCTTCAGTTTGCAGGTATTCCGCCAAGACAGGCGCCGCTTGTTCTTTTTCGAGGGCCCTCAGGAAGTCCAACGAGAGGACGTTGGTCGTCCCTTCCCAAATCGAAAGAACCTGGGCATCACGAAGCATTTTTGCCACGCCGACGTCTTCGATGTAGCCAGCACCACCGAAGCTCTCGACGACTTCGCTGCAGGCTTCGACGCACTTTTTACCAGTCCACAGTTTTGCGATCGGAGTCACCGCCCGCAGAAGAGTTCTTTCTTTTTCCGTTGCCGTCCCACACTCATCCTTGCCGAGGAGATGTGCGACAAAAAATGTGAGTTCAAAGGCCTTTTCAAAATCCGTTTCCAGATTTTTAAGGGTGATCCGATGCAAAGGAAGGTCTTTGAGCTTCTTGCCAAAGGCGACCCGGACATCCGCATAGGCCCATGCCAAATCCAAGGCCCTCCGCCATTGCCCCAGCGAACAGATCGAATTGTAAACTCGGGTGACATTGAAAAGACTCGAGATCTTTTTCACCCCACCGCCCATTTCGCCCACCAGCCGCGCCGGAGTTCCGGTCAGTCTGAGTTCGGCGGTCGGCAGGGCCTTCGTTCCAAGCTTGTCTTTCAAACGAAGAATTTCGATGTTGCGAAGGTTTTGATTGGGATCTCTGAGTTCCGTGTAAAAGAGGCTTAAGCCCCGACTTCCCATCTCGGCCCCCTCGGGCCTGGCCAGCAACATCGCCATTTGAGACGTCGTCGCGGAAGTGAACCACTTCACGCCATTGAGCTGCCAATCAAATCCATTTTGAGCACTCGACTTTCGAGCCACCGTTTCTGTGCCCGAGACATCCGAGCCCCCGATTTTTTCCGTCATCCATTGTCCGGAGGTCCAGAATGTTTTCGGATCCCGGCTGGTCAAATGCTTGAACGCATTTTTTTTGAGCTCGTCGTCGCCATAGAGTTCGATCGCCCGGGCCGCTCCATCGGTCATCGCCAGCGGGCAAGACACAAACGCACTCGAGGGGTGATAGAGATACAGCAACGCCGCCTGATAGACTCGGGACCACTCGCCCTCGTTCCGCTCATAGGCTGTCGCAACGATTCCTTCCGTCGCGGCTGCGGCTTCGAGTTGGGTCCACCCGGCACTCATCCGGATCTGATCAACACGCTCGCCCCAAGGATCAAAAGGAACATGAACCGGCAGTTCACGTTCGGCTTGCTGACTCCAGGTCAGCCAATCGGTAACAGCCAGCTCGCCCACATGCTTCAAGTGCGCACTCATTTTCGTCCACACATCCGGCGGGAGACGCTTCTTCAGCGTCTTTTCAAGCAAGGGGTCAGAATGAAAGGTATTCGTCAATCGAGGGGGTGCTTGGTGAAAGTCCATGGCCTAACGCTAGCGCAAGATATGGGAATCTCAAGGGGAATTCGGGGGTTTGCCATGGCATATCCAAGCCCATACCGTGGAGTTATGCTGGTTTATGAAATCACTGACCTTTTCTCTAAGAAAAAGATCCCCGTCGCCACGCCCCCTGCCCTCGCTAAAACGAAAGAAACCACCGGTCTCCTACAAGAATGAGCCGACTCAACTCATTAGCCGGTCAGTAACAGGCAACATCTTAAGAACACTCAAGACGACGGCCAAGCTAGAAGGCAAAAAATATCAATCAATGATTATTGAAATGATCAGAGACGGCCTAAAAGCCAAAAAATGATGTGACAACGATCATATGCCTAGGAAATAAGTAAGCATTCCTGAAATTGTTTCCTCTCCTAAAGTCATTTATAAAATCAAATCGATTATGTTGTATGCTGTCTCCGCGACTACCGGCCTCACTGATTTCACTAAGGAGACTAGATGCAACCTCCAGCCGCCCTAAAAGGCATAACATCGCTCTTTGCCGCACTTTTCCCCGCTTGGGTCATGGCGAATACGAACAACCATCAAATGCCCGAACTGCACCCAGGACAAGACGTAGGCTTTGGACTTTCATATGAGTCCGCCTGGCAAACCATCCCCAAAACCGATGAAATTCAATACGGGATACCCCTCATCATTCAAATTACGGAACAAAATGATAAAGTCTATTTCGACATTTCTACTTCTCGGTTTGATGATATCGTTGTTCGCGTTCCTTTGGAGGAACTACTCGAGCAGCCTAACAGAGTGGGTCCACCCCCAGAAAAGCCTCAATAAAATGACGAACATGCATATCGATCTAATAATTGGAGCTAATACGGCAGCCCCCTCTTTTGCACCATTGAATTCCGACTCACTAATTAATGCCCTTCATGTAGAACAGGCTGTTGGAACCCTAGTTCGCCTTGGTCCCGGCGGAAGATATGAACCCTACCTTGCAAACCAATGGAGCAATTCAAATGATCACAAAAAATGGACCTTCGAGATAAGACAAGGCCTTTATTGTGAAGATGGAACCCATATCAACGCTCCAAATTTTATTGCCAGCCTTAAAACATTGATAAAAATGTTTAGTGAGCACGCGCCGATTCCTTTAATCGAAAAGCTTACCGGGTATAAGCCATTTGTAGATGGGATAACCAAAGAACTTCCAGGGCTCAGAGCAATTTCTCCCGATACAATTGAACTGGCATTTGACACTCCAGTACAAGCAGGACTACTTGAATATTTAGGACTACCTTTTTTAGGATTTTACTGTCCCGGGAACTTTGACTCGTCTGGAAAATGGAAAGATTCAAAAAAAATTATTTCTTCTGCTTCCTATAGTATTGACGCTTGGGATGGAATAACACCGATAACGCTCAACAAAAGACGCAACTGGCCACTTGCTGATGAACAAAGCCCTTCTTCCGTAACTATTCACCGATCTACGACAGTCCCAACAGAGGCAACAGGTAGAAAAGTCATTTTGCAATTCAAGCAGGATGAATTTCCTGAGTCTAAAGATTTCCAGTCTGTACATCTAATCCCGACGTCACTCTTCGCTATTGTGTTAAGTCCATCAAAAGGATCCCCGTTTCACATCAAACAAAACCGCAAAGCGTTTCAGTTGAAGGTAAGAAGTCTCGACTTTTCCTCAACCTCTCCACAGGGTCAGCGCACAAATAGATTCTATCCACACCTGAGTAAGGATCGAGAGTCTCTCCCATCGCCCGAGTTGGAGACTTTAAGCCAAGCCGCAGAAATAAAAAAAGTCAGAATCTATGGAAAACACTCATCTGAAAAGACACCAAGCTCGTCCCTGCGATATCTCATAGAATCCTCCTTAGACTCCCTGGGGACAACTTATGACTACACCCAGAAGACACCGGCTGAACAGGACATGATGAACTTCCGAAACTTTGAGCATTGGGATATCCGTCCAACCAATGTCGACATCGGTGGCGGTATCGAAAACCAGCTTATCAAGTTCATGTTCTGCTCAAAGCTTGGAGTTGCATTCCCAGATCCAAGCGGAAGGATCTGCGCTCTCGTCAATGAATATGAAGAACAATTTGGGGACGTTGTCCCTAAAGAGGCCATGGAGGAATATCTCAATAGATTTGACCAGATCATCGAGGAAGACGCGGCGGTTATTCCAGTTTTGAAGTCAGGAAAAACGTGGCTGGTGTCCCCGGATCTCGACGCGAGCTTCCTCAGCCCGACGACGGCTGTCCCATTCTTTGACCTCATTAGGCTCAAATGAACAGAGATCATCTCAAGCATTACTTGCCCGACCTGAAGGCCATTCAGGAATCGCACTTTTCTCTCGACCAGAGAATCACGGGCTTTCATGCCACTTGCATCGACTCTGAAAATACACCCCTAGGAAGTGGCACTCATTTCAACCGTGAAATGGCGCATACTATCGCTGTTGCTGAGTCAGTCGAGCGGAAAATCTTTGAGTCCCTTTATAAATCTTCCTTAAAATCAGATTACATGCTGGATCTCTACCCCAGCACTTGCGGCTTCGCCGTGGGAAATCAAAAACATGAGGCAAGGCAACGATCCATTGCCGAGGCGATTGAAAGATGGCTCCGATCCAAATGGATTGACGATAATTATGCTCTTGTTGAACTGACTCCTCCCATCGACTCATTCGATCCCTACCAGCAATCGGTCTTTTCGTTTTTTGACCAAGTCAGAGCTTTTCAACATACAGCGACGATCATATTCAATTCAGAACCATCTCATTATCACTCACTGATTGTCGTAGGCCTTAAGGATCAAGGCGCCTTTGTCGGCTCTCGCACCTCCTTAAATCCTCATGATCTTTGGTCGCACGCCCTCACTGAAGCATGGCGCCATCTTCATATCAGTCAAAACATCAGTCGATATCCAACCACTTTTGACTACCAGATCATTGAACACTTCGCCCAACACGCCGATCAGGCTTTCAATCAAATAGCGGCAGCCACGCGGCCGGGCCTTCCCGCCCCCAACATCCTCCTTCACAAGGAGGTCGAAACGCCGTTCGCAGATCTTTTTTGCTTTAGAACACTTTGTGAAGATTTCAAAGGCTGGCATGAGAAAGACATTCAACGGTTTGTCTATTAGATTCGGCATTTCAGCAGCCATGCTTTCTGCATCTTTAATTCTGGTGCAAGTGTTATTCTTCACTCTGCAAAAGTCGCAAATCGAAATCACCAAGAACCTGGTCCAGTCCATTCTTCGGCAGGAGGTCAATGTCAGCAATAGCTTCCTGATGGCGAGGGCTATCACCGACCTCCAACGCTTAGGTCTTATCTCCTGCACTCGCCTTGTCTCTCAAAAGACATCGCAAGTTCTCCTAGATCTCTCCTACGAAGGAAATTGCACCCCCAACGGACTTTTTCTTTCCGGTGGCACGGCAGATTTTAAGATCTCTTCGCTCAATGGAGAAGTCTGGGACATTTCATTTATCGCCATGAGTGACCCCTTCTTTAGGCTCAGTCTTTGGTTAACTCGCTTGCTTATTGTGGCTTCAGCTTCATTAGGGCTAAGTCTTCTCTTCCGAAAGATCGACCGCGACCGAAGGAAAGGAGAGGAGAAAGAAAGGGAAAACCGTCTTCTTCAAAACACGGTTAAAAAACAAGAGCTCCAAATTTCCGAGGTCTCCGAAAGAGCTCAAAAAGTAGAATCGCTGGCGACCCACGCAGCACAAGTCGCCCATGACATCAAATCACCACTAAGCGTGATCTCACTCCTCTCCTCCCGTATCGGCAGCGATTCGCCAGAGGAGGCCAAACTTCTTCAGGAGGCGGCAAAAGGGATTATCAAATCCGCAGAGAACCTCCTCGCCAATGTCCGAAATCGTCAGCACTCTCAGGACGGCCCAAAAGTCTCCGAACAGTCCCCATCCTCTTCCACTCACCATATCCCCGCCCTTATTCCAGCACAGAGTCTTCTGAACCTAGATTCCCTTTGTCGACGGACCTTGGAAATGAAGCGCGTCGAATACAAAGACTCGAAAGTCACCGTTAGATTATCGATGTACTCAAATCTCCCAGATACCAATAGACAGGTTATCTATGACCCCCACCATCTCGAATCGATCATTTCCAATGTTTTGAACAATGGAATTGAGGCGATCGATCGGGATGGGTTCATCAATATGGACTGCTCGCTAGATGAAGACTTTGTCTCTCTTGAAATACGGGACTCCGGGAAAGGAATCCCCAAAGACATCCTTGAACGCCTCGGCAAAGAAGGTGTTTCCCATGGAAAAACGAATGGCAATGGGATTGGCCTTCTCCATGCGTTTCAGACGATCCAGTCCTGGAATGGTCAGATGGAAATTCAGTCAGATGGTCAACGAGGAAGCACCGTCAAAATCCGACTCCCCTCTTTCAAAGGCCCAGATGCACCTTGAGGGCAAAGTTGACTCGATCCATTGTCTCCGGTTCAGCTTGAGTCAGTCGCTTAAAAAGTCTCGCTTTGTCGATTGTCCGAATCTGCTGAATAAGAATCTTGGATGGAACGCTTAACCCCTTTGTTTTCGGCTGAAAAACCTCGAAGGCCCGAATCCGCTCAAGATTCTTTGAGGTGAGAGGAGCGACCGTCACAAGCTCTGAAAACTCGTTTGCAATATTGTTCGAAACGACCAACACCGGACGAGTTTTCCGTATTTCTCGCCCCCGGGTTGGATCCAAATCGGCAAGAAAGATATCTCCCCGCTCAATCTTCATTTGGTCCGACACCCAGATCTGAATCCAACCATTCCCGATCTTCCGGCCCGAGTTCACTTGAGGATTTATAATCCTCGATGAGCTGCCTGACAAAATCCGCCTCACTCTGTCTTCGGAAATACAATTTCAATGCTTCCGCAATCACCGCTGATCTCTCCCGTGGCTTTACGGAACGTTTCAAGGTTTTGACTACCTCGAGAGGCAAAGTGATATTCATTCGAACGGCGCTCATATCCGGTCTCCGATCTTTCCTTCATTATACACACTTCAATGCGCATAATCAATGAGCCAGAAAAGAGCTGGAGTCACAGAGGTTTAAGGGGATTCCGAAGTGTAAAAGCCGCTCAAAAATGAAGACAAGGAGATGAGAGGAGGCGTATCGACAATGTCCCCCGGACTTGCTGGAAATCCCGGAGTGATTTCGCTCTGCGTCCGCAAACAGGACCTGGCACCCTTTTCCTACCCAAACCGGCCAGTGATGTAATTCTCCGTACGCTGATCCTTGGGCGTGGTGAAGAGCTTGTCCGAACGGTCAAACTCAATCAGATCGCCCATGTACATGAAGGCGGTATAGTCCGCCGTCCGTGAGGCCTGATGCAGGTTGTGGGTGACGATCAGAATCGTCCAGTCCTTCTTGAGCTCTGTGATCAACTCTTCGATGTGAGTCGTGGAAATCGGATCAAGGGCCGAGGTCGGCTCATCGAGCAACAAAATTTCGGGCTCTGTCGCCAAGGCCCGAGCGATGCACAATCGCTGCTGCTGACCACCGGACAACGCCGTCGCTGGCGAATGCAGGCGATCCTTGACCTCGTTCCAGAGGCCCGCCTGCTGCAATGATTTTTCGACCCGCTCTTCGATGAAGCTGCGGCGGCGCACGCCCCGAACCTTCAGACCATAGGCTACGTTTTCATAAATGCTTTTTGGAAATGGATTCGGCTTTTGGAAAACCATTCCGATTCGCATCCGGACTTCCATCGGATCGATGTCACGCGCCAGGATGTTCCGCTTTTCGGGATAGATCAGAATCTCGCCATCGTAATGCGTGGTCGCATACAAGTCGTGCATCCGGTTGAAGCACCTGAGCAAAGTCGTCTTGCCGCAACCCGAAGGTCCGATCAACGCCGTGATGTGGTTCTCGTACACAGGCATGGAAACCGAGTTCAAAACCCGTTTCGGCCCATAGGCGAAACTCAAACTTTTCACTTCGGCTCGCAAATTGAGAGCGCTCGTTGTCATCGCATCCACCTTACCACTTCAGGCGCTTCCGGAACCGATAGCGGATCCAGATCGCAAAACCATTCATCACCAAAGTCATCACCAAGAGCACAATCCCCGTCGCCGCCGCATTCACGTGAAACTCGGGCTGTGGACGACTGATCCAGTTGAACATCTGGATCGGCATCACAGTAAAGGGATCGCTCAGCCATTGAAACGAAACAAACGGAAACTCAGCCCCCACTGGAGGCGTCGGCAAAAAGGCAATGAACGTCAAGGCCCCGATCGTGATCAAAGGCGCCGTCTCACCGATCGCTCGCGACAAAGAAATGATCACACCGGTCAGAATTCCACCCGAAGAATACGGCAGCACGTGATGACGAACCATCTGCCACTTGCTCGCCCCCAAAGCGTAAGCCGCCTCCCGCATGGAATCAGGCACCGTGCGGATCGCTTCCCGGGTCGTCACGATAATGATCGGCAGCACCAACAATCCCAAAGTCAGGCCCGCCGTCAAAATGCTCTGCCCCAGGTTCAACTTGTAAACGAACAGTCCCAGGGCCATCAGACCGAAGGTGATCGACGGGATCCCGGCCAGGTTAATAATATTGAGCTCAACCAACAAGGTCAGCCAGTTCTTCGGAGCGTACTCTTCAAGATAAACCCCGGCCGCAATCCCCAGCGGAATCGCACACAAGGCCGTCGTCAGCATGATGGCAAAGCTTCCCACCCAAGCGGACAAAATTCCCGCTCTCTCGGGAAAGCGCGAGGGGAAATTCATGAAAAAGTCCATCGACAAGCGCGGCACCCCGGTCATTGCCAAATCCACGATCAACGCCAACAAAGTCACCAAGGCAAACAGCAATGACATCAGGCCGGCCACGCCGAATGCCATGTCCACCAACTGTCGACGTCGGATACTGGTGCGAATATCCGTTTGATCTCCGTGCTGAGGAGAAGAGACCAAATTCATCATTCTTTCTCCTGAAATTTCTTACGCAGCCAGAGGCCGAAAACGTTAAAACAAAGCGTCAACGACAACAAAGTCAAACCCGCCACATAAATCGACTGATAGCCGATCGAACCATGAGGCAAGTCCCCCATGCTCACCTGAACGATGAACGCCGTGATCGTCGCTGCGGGCTCGGTCGGATTGATCGTCAGATTCGGCTGCATCCCCGCCGCGATCGCGACCACCATGGTTTCACCCAAGGCACGGGAAATCGCCAGAATATAAGCCGAAGTCATTCCCGAAAATGCCGCCGGAATGATCACCCGAAAGATGGTCTGAAACCGCGAGGCTCCCATCGCAAAGGACCCTTCACGCAAGTGATTGGCGACCGATCTCATCGCATCCTCACTCAAGGACGAGACATAAGGCACGATCATCACGCCCATCACAAAGCCCGCCGACAAAACGTTGAACCCTCCCAGCGTTGGGAAAATCCGTTGAAGCAGCGGAGTCACGAACAACAAAGCAAAATAGCCGTACACCACCGTCGGCACCGCTGCCAGCAGCTCTAAGATCGGTTTCAGGATCTCGCGAATCGAGGGGCGAACGTATTCCGACAAAAACGCGGCGGAAACCGTTCCCAAGGGGATCGCCACCGTCAACGCAATCGCCGTGGCCAGCAAAGTCCCGCACAGCAAAGGCAAGATTCCGTATTTGGCATTCTCAAACAGAGGAGTCCACTCGGTCCCGGTCAGGAACTCCCAGAAAGAAACATGACTGAAGAAAGGCACCGACTCACTGACCAAAATCCAAACGATCCCGACCGTCACGAGGACGGACGAAAGCGCCGCCAGCGCCAGAAGCAGCTCGATCACGCGCTCTCTCCAGCGCCGCCAGCGCCGGGCGGGATGATTCGGAGAAGTGAATGCCGCCAGTCGTTTATCAGCCACGCATCACACTCACAGAGCGGCTTCTCGTTTCATGAGTTCCTCGATCTTCAGACCGACAGGCTCTTTGCCCTCGAAGATCGTGCCGTATTTTTTGTTTTTGACGTTCTCGAGCGATTTTTCGTAGGACTTCGCCGGAAGTGCGACATATTTCACTTCAGGAACCAGGGTCGCCGAGTTTTTCATGTAGAACTCAACGAACTCGCGCACCTCGGGTTTTTCGATCCCTTTTTCCGTCACATAGATGAAAATCGGTCGAGCCAGATAGTAGGTCCCGGCCTCAACGGTCGCACGCGACGGCGTCACGAAACCAGCCTTTGCATCCTTTTGAATGGCCAGAGCCTTCATCCTGGTTTTGTTCGCATCATAGTAAGCCAACGGCAGATAGCCTAACGAGGTCAAATCGTTCGCAATCCCCGTCACCAGCGTATTGTCATCCTCACTGGCCGTATAATCCCCACGGCTCGATTTTGCCTTCCCGACCACGGCCTCTGTGAAGAAATCGAAGGTTCCCGAATCCGAACCCGCACCGAAAAGTTTGATCGGAATGTTCGGCCACTTCGGATTCACTTGGCTCCAATTTTTGATCTTGCCTTGAGCCGAAGGCTCCCAGATTTTTTTCAGATCGACAATCGAGACTTCCGACAACCAATTGTTTTTGGGATTCACCGCCACCACGACAGCATCGTAAGCAATGGGAAGCTCCAGATACTTGATGCCGGCTTTGCGACAGTTGGCCATCTCGGAAAGCGAAATGGGCCGGGAGGCATTTTGCACGTCGGTTTCACCGCGGCAGAATTTCTTGAAGCCGCCGCCTGTTCCGGAAATGCCGACCGTGACGCGAACAGCGCCGCGTTTGGAAGTTTGGAATTCTTCCGCCACCGCTTCGGTGATCGGAAACACGGTACTGGATCCATCGATCCGAATCACCGGTGGTGTCGCGAATACGGGCGCACCCATCAAACCGCTGATCAGCAAGCTGACAATCATGAAGCCTCCTTCATCTCGAACGATGTCACAAACTACACCTACCCCTAGAAAGGGCCATGTCAGGGAATTGTCAGGATTTCGCGACAATCCTCCCCTGAGAGGCAAAAACCCCTCAGAAAGCCGCAAATTGCCCAGAAATTAGGCTTTGTCCGATCAAAAAGAGTAAGAAAAATCACTCTTTTCCCCCTCTTGGATCGACCCCTCGTCCGTCTTGGGACTTCGACACCCTGGGCTTCAGCGACAGCCACTTTTCCCTTCGACTTTAGAGAGAACTGGAGTAAACAGAAGAAACTTACCCAGGCCGGAGTACAACATGCGGATTCTCACCATCGAAGACAGTCCCGACCTTCAGCTTCTGTACAAGACTGTCATCAAAATGCTGGGCTACGAATGCGTGGGTTTCGAAACGGCCACAGAAGCCCGTCAGCACCTTCTTGAAAACGCCAAGCCAGATCTGATCATGCTCGACCTGACTCTTCCCGACCTGGAACTCACCGAGTTTCGTTCGTTCTTCTCTCAGATCCCGAACTTTTCCGATATCCCTCTGCTTGTCAGCTCAGGCCGCGATGATTTGCACCTGTGGGCTCAAAGCCTGGGCGCGTTCCACGCCCTGAAAAAGCCGGTCGACATCCCGTCGCTTCGTACCTTCTTGAAGGACTTTAACGAGCGGCAAAAAAAGTCGGCCCCAGAAGCCTCTCTCTAGGTTTCCATTCACTCCCGCCCCTGATCTGCTATTCTCCAGGCCTGGAGGCATCTCATGGCAATGGAACAAATCGCTCAGGCAAGCCTAGATCAAATTTTCTTGAATGCACGAACCCACTCAAATTGGCAGGATCGAAAGATCGACCCAGGAACCTTGCAGAAGGTTTATGACCTGATGAAGTGGGGACCCACCAGTGGGAACTGCTGCCCCTTGCGTATCCTCTTCGTCGCGACGCCCGAAGGAAAAGACAAACTCATCCCCTGCATGAGCAAAGGCAATGTGGAAAAAACCAAGACGGCGCCAGTGACGGCGGTCTTCGCCCAAGACATGCAGTTCTACGAAAAGCTGACGAAACTGGCTCCTCACCTCAAAGACGCCAAGGCGGCCTACGAAGGAAAAGAGGCCTTGATCGAGGAAACCGCTTTTCGCAACAGCTCCCTGCAAGCCGCCTATTTCATCATCGCCGCCCGCTCGATGGGACTGGATTGCGGCCCGATGTCCGGCTTCGACAAAAAGAAAATGGATGAGACCTTCTTTGCGGGAACAAGCTGGAAATCCAACTTCGTTTGCAATCTCGGTTACGGGGTTCCCGACAAGGTCTATCCACGCGCCCCTCGTTTGGATTTCGACGAGGCCTGCCGAACCGTCTGACCCATGTTTCCCTTGACCTTCCAACAGGGGGAAGCTCGAAGATCAACGTGGGAGGAAGAATGCGCGTCTATTCCACGTTTCTCTTGTTGGCGGGGCTGATTTGGGCCCCAATGGGTTTTGCAAAAACAGTCCGCTATGAGCTGGTCGTCGAACAAAAATCGATGAATCTGAGCGGCAAGAAAACCGTCGACTTTGCCCTGACCGTCAACGGCTCGATTCCGGCACCGACTCTCGAATTTACCGAGGGCGATGAGGCAGAAATCCTGGTCATCAATAAATTTCCGAAAGACGAGGTCTCGATCCATTGGCACGGACTCTTGCTCCCTCCAGAGATGGACGGGGTCGCCTATGTCAACACTCCCCCCATTCTTCCGGGGCAGTCCCATCTTTTTAAGTTCCCGATCCGTCAGCACGGCACCTATTGGTACCATTCGCACACCAACGTCCAAGAGCAAAAAGGCGTTTATGGGGCCTTCATCATCCACCCCAAAAAACCCACGCACAAAGTCACTCATGACGTGGCCGTCGTCCTCAGTGACTGGTCGGACGAGGATGCCATGCAGATCCTCAAAAACCTCCGCAAAGATGGGGACTACTATCTTTACAAAAAAGACTCCATTCGCTCGATCGGAGGCGCACTGAAGGCCGGAGCCCTGGGCACTTATCTGGGGAACGAGTGGACTCGGATGGGCGGAATGGATCTGTCGGATGTGGGTTATGATGCCTTTCTGATCAACGGCAAAAAGAACCACCAACTGATCACCGCTCATCCAGGAGAAACCGTCCGCCTGCGAATCATCAATGCAGGGGCCTCCAGTTATTTTTATGTCAGCCTGGGTGGTCTTCCCATGAAGGTGATCGCGGCCGATGGGGTTGATATCGAGCCCATCACGACGAGTGAACTTTTGATGGGAATGGCAGAGACCTATGATGTCCTGTTCTCGCCTCCCGAGCACAAAAACTATGAACTCCGTGCGACGGTTCAAGACGTGACCGGATTTGCCTCAGCATGGATCGGCATGGCCGAAAAAGTTCCGGCCCCCAATAAACCTCTGCCCGACCTCTATGCCTCCATGGACCATTCGGCTCATGGAACTCATGATCATTCCGCTCATGAAATGCCGAAGGCCCAATCAACCGATGACCATTCCCACCATGAGCAGCATGACCATCACGATCACTCGAAACATGCCAGTCAGCCAGCGACGCCGACAGCAAAGCCCGATGTGGAAACACTCACCGTCGATCATCTGAAAGCTCTGGAGAAAACCGCCTTTTCAGGCCCCCGCAAAATCCATGATGTGAAGCTCGTCTTGGATGGCGATATGGAGCGATACGTTTGGCATATCAACGGCAAAGCCATGTTCGAGGACCGAAACATTCTGATTCAGGAAAACGATGTCGTTCGGTTCACCTTTGAAAACAACACGATGATGCATCACCCGATGCATCTGCACGGGCACTTTTTCCGCGTGCTCAATGCCAACGGCGACCGCTCACCGCTCAAACACACCGTGGATGTTTCGCCTCACCAAACGCGGGTGATCGAGTTTTTGGCAAACGAACCCGGCGAATGGATGCTTCACTGCCACAACCTTTATCACATGAAAACCGGCATGGCCCGGGTCGTGAAATACTCGACATTCACACCCAAACCAGAAGTCGCCGCCCACCAATCCCATGACCCTCACCTGCATGATCATTGGTACTTTTACGGACGAGCCAAAGCCGCCACCAATCATGCTGAGGGCGCTTTGCGATTGTCACAAACCTGGAATCAGATCGATCTCAGAGTCGAAGGAGCCAAAGCCGGAAGCCGTGGTTTCGAGAGCGACGGCCGCTGGAGCAGCGAAGGTGATTTGCTCTATCGCCGCTGGTTCGGACGTTTGACCAATCTGATCATTGGTGGAACCCATTTCGCCGAGGAAACCTCTGGCCTTCTTGGAGTCGGTTACCTTTTGCCACTTTTGATCGAATCCAACTGGTTGGTCGATCATCATGGGGAATTCAGACTGGATCTGGGTAAACGCCTGCAGTGGACACGGCACTTTTACAGCGACGTCGAGTTCACCTGGAGACCTCAATCCGAGCACCGAGATCACCGCACGGAAACAGAGCTGTCCTTGATGTACTCGCCAAGTTGGTCATGGTCCGTCGGACTTATGCTCACCAGTGAAAGCCTGGGGGCTGGATTCGGAATGCAGTTTTAATTGGAAATCGGCTCAGATCAAACCGGAACGTCTCTTCAGGAAACGAAGGGACTCAGAAGAAGTTGTTTTGCTCGCAGGCCAGGCACTGAACCTTGGACAGGCCGTAATCAGTGACTCTGGCGGTGAGAACCTCGATGAACTTCGAGTTTTTCAAACTGACTTTGCAAACAAACTCGATCAATTCCCGCCCATCTTGATCCGCCTGAACGGATGTCACCAGAACAGGATAACGATTCTGGAGGATATCACTGCTCGCGAGATAACCATTGTTCGATGAGACAGGTGCCACGAAATAGAGGTGTTCGGGCTGGGCCGTGATCACAAAGCGGGCCTGAGTCTCGCGATCAATGCAATTCACCTTGGATGGGTGACGTGGCGGCGCCGCAAAAACGGAGACCGCAGCAAGAGTGACAACAAGCGACATCGTGAGCTGGAACATGGAACCCTTATCATCCCAATTCTCCTCAAAGAAAAGAAGAAAAGCGGATCAAATTCACCGATTGGGCCCATGGAAGCGGCGCTCCACCCGGCCTTTCTGAGTTGCTCAAAAAAAGAAGGCCTCTTTACGAGGCCTTCTCTGAAAACTTTGCTGCTGAGCTCGATCAGTAAGGCTGACGAACGTTGTTGTTCCCCAGTTCCAAAGCGAAGAGCAAAGCGATCTTCGAGAAGACATGGGAGTGACGGAAGTTCGACTGCGCGTTGATCACATCGTTCGGCGTGTGAATCGCCTTGTTGGAGCGGCTGAACGTGGACTCGAAAGGCATCAGCGTCGGGAACCCCTGACGATACCAAGAGGCGTGATCACTGCAGCCGTAACCGCACTGATCATCCACCAACTGTGCCTTCAGGTAATTCTGATTCGCCGAGACCAGGAAGTCTCGCAACCAGGCACTGGTGAAATCCGTCATGTTCCCGATGACCAATTCTCCGGACCCGGGGAATAAAGTCATATCCAACTGAAGAACACCCACGATCTGGCGTTTCTGCTCTTTGGCGGCTTTGGCAATCTCGGCCGAACCCAAAAGACCCGACTCTTCACCGGCATACCAGTAGAATTCAACAGTTCGAGCCGTCGGTCCCGTCAGCAACAAAACACGGAGTGCCTCGAAGATATTCGCCGAACCCGAGGCATTGTCATCCGCCCCTGGAGCCCGGGATCCGCCCGTCCAGCCAGCGATCGAGTCAAAGTGCGCACCGATCACCACCACTTCTTGAGGTGCCACGTTTCCAGGCACTCGCACCATCAAACTCTTTTGCGGAGTGCTGGTGTGATTGATGAGTTCAATTTGAATCGGAGCCCGGAGCGCTTTCGCCATGTCGCGAATCTTGCCCGCCAAGGCCTCCACCGCCACATTGGCATTTGCTCCCTTGTTATAGCGAGTTGGGAACGAAGAAGCCCACTCGACGAAGCCACGAAGGTTGTCTTCGTTCAGCTTGTCCAAAGCCTCTTGAACATCTTGTTTTTTCCCGATCTCGAGGCGACGCCCCATTCCGGATCGCGCCCAGCGGACGTCCCTTTCGACCTGATCGCCGAGGCGACGCAGCTCTTGGAACCGTCCTTCAACCGAAGGTCCTCGCGTCGGAGGAAGAACCTCGAAACCGCCGCAACGACCGCGAGCGTGATTGAATTTGGAGATCTTTTCCTGCATCTCGGGCGTCAGAACCGCGTAACCAACACCGGCACGGGTATCCTGCGCAAGAATGGGAATGTTCAGAACCTTCAAAAGGTTCAAGTCGCTAAGAGCTTCCACCTGTTCCATGGACTGCGGTCCGTGGGCTCCAGCCATCATCGGGACAAGCACACTGAGTGCGAACAATTTGAAACGAGCCATAGACATCCTTTGTCGTGTTCGTATGGGAAAGTCCGGAAGTGCGCCGCCACTGCGACGATCCGGCTTTCTATCCTCACAACTAAAGAACCTTCTGCTGAAGATGTCCACACGCAAATCCGTTTTCCCTCGGAGATTTGGAAGAAAAAAAGAATTTGGCAACAGCCGAACAATCCTGATTGACCTTGGGTTCTTCCGTGGGGAAAATCCGCCAACGATCGAACGTTTACTTTCAGGAGACACTGGTGAATCGCACTTCTTGCCTCTTGCTTTTGACTCTTTCTTTGGCCCTGAACGGCTGCTCCCTTTTGCCTCTAAAAACAGCACCTCGCTCTGGCACCGCAGAAACAACGACCGATGCGGAAACCGGCACGGCCACCAGTTATGCGACAAAATCCTTGGCCCTCACTCGCGCTGGAAAATTGAAACCCGGTCGCTTGGTCATCGTTCAGACCGCCACCTCGGACTCCGAAACTTACATCAACGTTTTGTCGCCCCGCCTCAAAAATTATCAATACGTCGTCACCTCCCCAACAGGAGCCGAACTCCCCGTCAAAAAGTACGAAACGATTCAGTACGGCCCCGTCTTTTACAAGGTCGACAAGATTCATGTGAAAGATCTCAAGGTCGGAACGACCTATAAACTGAAGGTGATCGATGCCTTCCGAAAATACAAAACGGTCGTCGACGAACGCAACTTTTCGGCCCTTGACGTGAAAAACAACCGCCTCGCCAGCTTTGCCCTGGTCTCCTGCATGGCCGATGACTGGCGCTTCGAGGACGTGATCGATCCGATGTGGGCCCGTCTCAGGGAGCAAAAACCTGACTTCGTGGTCCTCAATGGTGATGTCGTGTATGTGGACTCTTTCGATTTCGTCGAGCGGGGCCGAGCCAACGAACAGGACATCTGGCAACGCTATATCGACTCGTTCCAACGGATTCCTTACTATCACTTTGATCGGCTGATCCCGACCCTGGCCACCTGGGACGATCACGATTACGGAACCAACGACGGGGACAGAACCTTTTTGACCAAAGACGCCTCCAGACGGGTTTTCCGTGCCTTCTTTGGAAGTCCCGAAATCAAAGGCGTCACTCAGACCGGGCCCGGCGGAACCTATTCCGTCTTTTCCGGTTTCGGTCAAAAATTCTACCTGCTAGACAATCGCAGTTCTCGACAGCCGAACAAAGACAATGGCACCGAAGCCTTCGGACACTGGGGCGAGCTTCAGCATCAGTGGCTGGTTTCCTCTCTGGCCTCCAGCGATGCGGCTCCGTCTTGGCTGATCAACGGCGACCAGTTCTTCAATGGAAAGCCTCTGACGTTCAAAGAATCTTTCGAGGGATCCCATCCCGCTCACTTCCGACGTTTGCTGGAGGACCTCAAGAAGATCAAGGTTCCCGTCGTCTTCGCTTCGGGGGATATTCATTTTTCAGAAATCATGAAAATCCCGCAAAAACGCGGCCCTGGCTACGATACTTATGAAATCACTTCGAGCGCGATGCACTCTTATGCGGGCGAAGGCTGGGACAATCCTCTGCGCGTTGCAGGCACGAAAGTGAGCGAGTTCAACTTTCTGTTGATCCAAAGCCGCGTGCGTGACGGCGCCATCGTCGCCACCACCCGGGCACTCGGCATTGATCCGGGCGAGTATTTCAAAGTGAACTTTGAAGTTAAAAAAGCCACCGAACCCTAAAGGCACCTGAGCCACGGCGCGAAATCCCGGTTTAGGAGATTTCACTTCTCTGGCGTTGACGAAACCTCCCCCACAAAGAGACCCTGAATGGGCTCTTTCAAAGAGGGGGTTTCATGAAAGCATTGCACTTGATCCTTGGCTCGATTCTGTCTGTTGGCGCAGCCGCCCAGGCCCGCGAACTCGTCCCCGGCCGTGAAGGCGTCGCTACTTGCGCCCTGCAAATCGTTTATTCAAATACCGATCTTCTCGAGTTTCGACCCCGCTCCGGCAAAGGAGACGTCGGCCTCAAACCCCAAGGTCTCAAGCATTGGGTGGGTTCGGTCGCTTATGAATTGCCCGCTCTTCGCCCTGGAGCCAAAGCCTATCAAGTGGAACTCAAACTGAATGTGGAAAAAGATCGCTCCACCTGGATCAATGAAACTCCGCGCCTGACCGTTTTGACCCGCCTCAAGGCAGGCAATGATCGACTGATCGCCTTGAACGAATCCCACTCGGACCAGCTTTTGACCCCGGCCATGCTCGGTTGGATGCGTGACCGCGAAGGAACCCGAGTTGTTTCCAAGATGCTGAACCCCGAGCTGCAGAACCAGCTCGAGAATCTTCAAGACGAAGAGATCAAACGCCTCGTGGCCCAGGACAGTGAAAAAGCCCTGAAACTGGCGCTCGCACGCGGACTGATCCCGCAGACGGATGTTTATCGCATCGACACCGTTTGCGTTCTCCCCCTGTAAGGGCCTTGCCCCCTTACGCCTTTTTCGGAGTCTGCTTCCGGCTGTTGTAGGTGAACCGCATCTGCAGCAGCTCAACACCAAGCGCGAAACCCATCGGCAAATAGATATAAGCCTTCGGCACATGACCGCCGAAGCCTTCGACCGCCAGAGTCACCCCGATCGTCACCAGAAATGACAGCGCAAGAATCTTCAGCGTCACGTGACGCTGCACGAAGCTCGCAATGGCCCCGGAGAACGCCAGGACTGCAATAAAGGACAACAGAACAGCCGAGTAGATCACCCAAAGATTATCCGTCAGACCCACCGCCGTGATCACCGAATCGACGGAAAAAACCAGGTCCAACAAAACGATCTGAGCAATCACGCTTCCGACCGACACCGCGACCTCTTTCCCGTGTCCGGATTGATCGGCGTCATTTTCCACCACATGGTGAATCTCTTTGACGGCCTTGAACAGCAAGAAGCCCCCACCAACGATCAAAACAATGTCTTTCCAACTCAGTCCCATGATCACCGGCGTGCTCAGCTTGACCAAAGCCGCCGCCCCCAACAAGAGAACGCAACGACCCACCAGCGCGAAAGCCAAACCAAGAATCCGCGTTTTCGCCCGCAAGTGCTCAGGCAGGCGATCTGTCAAAATGGAAATCAAAAGGATATTGTCGATTCCGAGCACCAACTCCAGACCGACCAACAAAAAAAACGTCGCCAACAAGTGCAGATCCACTCAGCCTCCAAAATAAAGTCAGGGAACAATTTGAAAATTCTTGCGGACCTCGTCCGGCGGGAAAGCATCGAAATGCCACCACTCATGGGGAATCATCCGAAACCCCGAGTCGAGCATCGCCTGGCGCAACAGATGACGGTTGTCGATCTGCTCTTGGGTCAATCGACCCGCTTTGAAAAGTGCATCCTCGTGGCGGGGCTCTGCCAATTCATCGAAATGATCAAAGATGGTGCCCATGTCCATCTCGTTTCCATCGGTATCGACCAAACTCAGATCCACGGCCAAACCGTAACTGTGAATGGAGCCTTTCGCCGGATCCGCGACATATTTTTGCTCTGGCGTGCCGACGACATGAGCCCAAAGAACATTCTGTGCCGAACCGGGCCTCAGGCCATCGAACAAAAGAAACCGCACGCCTTTTCGCAAAGAATCCAATCTTGCGGCCGCCGCCCTCAGAAGAACCGCCGCCTCCTTGTGCAAAAAGCAGGAGGTCACGTCTCCATAGACGTTTTTTCCCATGAAATTGTCATCGCAGGCATAACGAAGATCGAGCACGAAATCGGGATCGTTCGACAAATCCACGAAACGGGGATCCGTCGAAACGCTCCTGAAACTCTCTTGAATCGCCCGACGGTCTCGCTCAGAGACGGCAGCCGAAAGCATGAACACCTCGCCCTCCTATTCAAAGGTTTTTCGCCACGGACGGCAACGAAAAACGATTTCGAAACCGCGACAAAGACAACCCCGCCTTGACCATTTCCCTTGCCTTGAATAGCGTCCCCCTCGATGGAGTTCGGAAAGCTTGAGAATATTCAATCTGTCGACTGGTCGCTCCCCGCGACGGATCCGGCATCGGTCAAATACCTGAACGGCCTCATGCCCTTCGAGGGAAAAACCGAGTTCAGGATCGGCACCCCCGCTTGGGGACGCCCCGAGTGGGTGAAAACGATCTATCCACCCAAGACACCGGCCAATCAGTTCCTGCATTTTTATGCAAAAAACTTTGGCTGCATCGAACTCAACACCGTTCACTACCGTATTCCAACAGCCGAGCAGCTCAAAAAATGGATTGAAAAGGTCACGCCTGGATTCATCTTTTGCCCGAAGATTTTTAACGGCATCTCTCACTCCCTCGAAGGATTGCAGGATCTGGCCCTGATCAAAAGCTGGTGCGAAACCTTGCCTCACTACGGCGAACACCTAGGGCCTTGCTTTTTGCAGCTTCCTCCGACCTTCGACTATTCGAAAAAGGCCGCCCTCTTTCAGTTCTTACGAGCCTGGCCAGATGAATTTGAACTGGCCATCGAGTTCCGGCATCCCAGCTGGTTGACACCCTCTAGACAGATCCTTCCCGCCCTCGGGGATTATCTTCGGCAACGAGGCATCGGACTGGTGCTCCTTGATGTCGCCGGTCGCCGTGACCTCTTGCACACCTCGATTTCAGCGCCGTTTACCATGCTGAGATTCATCGGAAACGATCTCGATCCGAGCGACTTTGCTCGCTCGAAAACCTGGGCTGAAAAATTCTTGCAGTGGCAGGAGCAGGGCCTCGAACGAGCCTACTTTTTTGTCCATGAGCCTGACGACATCAAAGCCCCGGAAATGGCCGATCAGGTCGTTCAAGATTTGAATGAAACCTGCGGGGCCGATCTCTCGGGGATGACCTGGTTTTCCGTGGAAAATCCACAGGCCCAACTGTTCTAGAAGTGCCGACTTTTTGCCGGTGTCGAAGTCCTCGACAGCCACTCTGCCTGGGCTTGATTTGACGGCCCTTCCACAGGGCGCCAGCTTTGCATCCAATGCCCCTTCATGGGAACGAAAACCACCCCCTCCGTCCTCTTATTCAGCTTTTTGTTCGTCTTGGGAGCCTCGTCGCACGCCCAAACCTGTGAAGCCGTTTTCACCACCGAAAGTTCAAAGCTGGCAGGTGACCTGCTGAACTCCCGAGCCTTGGGCGCACAACGTTTTCTGAAACTGATGCGGGGAAATTTGGCCTCCAGATACCGCCTGAATGCGGATGTCGCTCAAATGGCCCATGACCTTTCTTTGCTCGACGTCTCTCGCACCCCGCAAACCTATGCCCTGAAATGGCCCGATGCCGCAGGCTCGATCAGCAAAAATATCCGAGGCACCACTCTGAGCTACACCATCCCCTCGCTGATCGTTCAACAAAATGGGACGAATCTCCCCCTCGGAGCCCGACCCAAAGGCCTGAACTCGATGTTTTCAAAAGTGCTGGTCGGCCTGATGGAAGCGATCCGCATTGATCTCAAAAACAATCCGCAGATTGATCAGGTCGAGATGGTCGCCGGGTCCGTGGTGAATATGGATCTCGTGGCCCTGCTTAAACAGTCGGGATTTATCCGAATCGGAGGAGATCCCATCACCCCGGCCATTCCCGGTCAACGCCTGCCTCCGGATATTTACGTCCATCAAACGCCGGGCGCTCCGTTTGTTCATGACATGGGTTTCGGCATGGGATCTCCGATGTTTGCGAATCTCGGTCATGCTCATCCTGACCGCGGCCGCAGTTGGGTCCTTCGCTTTGAAGTGACGCGCTGATTTTTTTTATTTTCATCTTCGATCCTTTCTATACAGAAAGGCCTCTTTCTGTTAGCGTCCCTAGCGATGCAAACATCCATGATCAGCGTCCTCGCGACCGTGTTTTTCGTCTGTGCTTTGCTACAGTCACTTTTTGCCGCCCGCATCCTTAAACTCAGCGACCAACTGAGGTCCAAACATCCGTCTTGGGCCAGGTTTTGCCATTTCGCGGGTGAACCCGAGATCATCTTTAGCCTGTGGGCCGCTCTCTTCATGGTCGTGCTCATGTTTGCCTGGGGGCTTGACGAAAGCTTCCACTGGCTGGATCAACGAAACTTTTCTGAAGCCGCCTTCGTTGTCGTCATCATGGTTCTTGCCTCGACCAAGCCAATCACCGTCTTGGCGGAAAAAATCATCTTGGGCCTGGCTCGCCGTCTTCCTCTGCCGGAGCCCATTGCCGCCTATGCCATGATCCTGACCGCAGGCCCTTTGCTCGGATCCTTGATCACCGAACCCGCCGCCATGACGATCTCGGCCCTCCTGCTGAAAAGTCGGATTCTCGATCCGCTGAAGGCTCAGATTCCGAAACGATTTTTCTACATCATGCTGGGCACCTTGTTCGTCAATATCTCCATTGGCGGGACCCTCACTCACTTCGCGGCTCCACCTGTTCTGATGGTGGCTCGTATTTGGGACTGGGGCACTCCGTTCATGTTCACGAACTTCGGCTGGAAGGCCATTATCGCGATTATCCTCAATACTCTGCTCGCCGTGTGGATGAGCCGGGCGACTTTGGCCCAAATCGGAAAAGAGCAGGTTGAACCAGTCGAGCCGAAAAAATCGATCCCTCCATGGATCACCCTCGTTCATTTGGGCTTCATCGCTCTTTGTATTATCGGCGTCCATCACCCGGCCTTTGTGATCGGGCTGTTCATCTTGTTCCTTGGGTTCTATGACATCACTCGCGATTACCAATCGCGGGTAAAGATCGAAGAAAGCATCCTCGTCGGATTCTTCCTCGGCGGTCTCGTGATTCTCACCGCAAAACAAGGCTGGTGGCTGTCTCCACTCCTGGGTTCGATTGAAAATCTTGCCCTCTATGCCGGAACCCTGGTGCTCAGCCCAATCACGGATAACGCCGCGATGACCTCTCTGGCCTCACAGGTCGAGAACCTCAGCGAAGCCTCGAAGTACCTGATCGTTGCGGCCGCCGTCGTTGGCGGAGGGATGACCATCATTGCAAATGCGCCGAATCCCGCAGGTTTCGCCCTTTTGCGAGGAAGCCTTCCATCCAAACGCTTGTCTCCGAAGCATTTGTTTTTAGGAGCCCTGCCGCCGACCCTGATCGCGGCCATCGCTTTCTATCTTCTCTAAAGTGCCACATAGTGCTGCAGGAACCCTCCTGCGCACTCTTCCGACTTTTCCGCTCGGGCGCCCTGTGTTATAGCCAAGCTATGAGACTCTTTCTTTGGCTGCTGCTTGCAAGCATGTGTTCGCACCCCGCCCTGGGAGCTCCGTTTTCACTCAAAGGTCGTGATCTCATTTCTTCGAAAGATCTTGAGATGACGTCGGGTTCTCAAGGAATGGTTCTGGTTTTTCTGTCATCGGCCTGCCCCTGCTCGGACAGCCATGTCGAAGAGCTTGCAAAACTCAGTCAGGATTTTCCCGATTTTCCCTTCTTTGCCGTTCACTCCAATCAAGATGAATCGGTCGAAAACTCAAAACCCTATTTCATCGACAAGAAGCTGCCCTTTCCGGTGATTCAAGACGACCATGCCGTGATCGCTGATCGCTACAAAGCACTCAAAACTCCTCATGCCTTCGTTCTGAATCCCAAAGGGGATGTTTTATACCGAGGCGGCGTCTCGGACAGCGCTCACTTCGCACGTTCGAAAACGAAATATCTCAGAAATGCCCTGACCGATCTCAAAAACCAACAGGCCGTCAAAACCCCTGAGGGACGGACTCTTGGTTGTCTCATCTCCAGAGAGGAGAACGAATGATGTCTCGTCTGGTCTTTGTCCTGTCGGCCCTTGCCCTCACCGCCTGCGCGGAGCCTCGCTACACCGATCCCACTCCGCAGATCGTGAATCGTTCGGCCACCGCCAACGCCGATTGCTCGATTCAATTTGGCACCTCACGAACCTGTCTTTCATGGACCTGGGAAAAACTCCCGACGGAAAATGAAACGGGTTCCTTGATTTTCAAAACCTACCGTCCGAACACCTTCGACCAAACGGCCGTGGCTCAGGACCTCGAGGGCCAAGTGGGACTCGTTCTGTGGATGCCTTCGATGGGCCACGGATCAACACCCGCTCGCGTGCAGCGGCTCGACACCGGAACCTATCGCGCCACCAACGTGCACTTCGTGATGCCTGGAGACTGGGAGTTTCGTTTTCAAATCAAAGACGGGAACAATCTGACGGATGAAGCGGTCGTCTCTCTTTCTATTTAGTAGCCTCTTCCTGCTGGCGGGAAGCCACGCCTGGGCCGCCGCTTGCTGCGGTGGTGGCGTCGCTTCGCCCTCGTTGATCGCGGGTGATCACCGCGCGCAGTTGGGAACATCGCTTTCGCATACCGAGATTCTGGTTCACTCGGTGGACACCAAGGGCGACTGGCATCGATGGCGCCAACGGCAACAAGTTCAGGTCTTGCGCCTCGAAGGGGCCCAGCTTCTGAGCGATCGCTCGCAGGCTGGCTTTTCGCTCCCGGTTTTCCACCGCATTCGCGACGCTGAAAATTCAAGCGGGCTTGGCGATGTGTCGACCTCATGGGGTTATGAGTACCTCACCGATTGGGACTATCACCCCTGGCGTCCACGCGGAGTGGGTTATCTGCAGGTGGTCCTTCCGACCGGTCGCTCGAAAGCGGAATCGGAATTGGGTGGACTCGACAGCCGGGGCAACGGGTTTTGGGCCGTTGGGGCTGGAACTCTCCTGACCAAAACTTGGGGACGCTGGGATGCCCTGGCCTCCTTGGATGCCCATCGGTCTTTTGGAAAATCCATTTCCACCTCCCAAATTCAAGGAACACTCAAGCCGGGATGGGGTGGCAACCTTGGCCTCGGTGCCGGGTACAATACGAAATCCCTGCGCTGGGGTGGCCAGATCACATGGACTTATGAAGATCCCATCGGTCTGGATGGCCCGTCCTCGTCCTCAGGAAGCCTTGAGCGATACGCCACGGCCCTTGCCTCACTCAGCTATATGCCCAATCCCGAGTGGTCAGCGACTCTCGGCTATTCGGACCAGACCCTGTTCGGCAGCCCGCTCAATACCAGCCTGGGCCGAGGCCTTCAGCTTCAGCTCCAACGCAAATGGGAGCGCTGAAAAAACGAGTACTTCTTGTTGTCGTGTTTTCACGACATTGGGATAATTCGCCTCGTGCTTTTCAAATCCCCCCTTATCTTATACGAGTATTGTTTTAACCAACCCAAGAACAGGCCGTGATTTACCGTTTTTGGAGAGACCTCTCGGTCTCTAAGAAACTCTATTGTGTCGTTGGCGTGATGGGTCTCCTGATCGCTTTGGAGCTATTGACCCTGCGTTTTGCCATGCAAACCCTGTCCTCGGTTCGGGCCTTCGTCAGCGGAGAAGGCATCTGGTCCAAGGCGCAAAAGAGCGCCACGCTGAGCCTGCACAAATACGCACAGACTGGTGATATCGAGCACTACCAAACCTATCTTTCCCATATGCAGGTCCCTCTGGGCGATCATCAAGCCCGGGTCGAACTTGAAAAGGCCGAACCGGATATCGATCTTATCCATCAGGGATTCCGCCAGGGACAGATTGCCAATGACGACATCCCGGGCTTGGTGTCTTTGGTCCGCCGCTTTCACGAGGTCCCTCACCTAAAAAAAGCCCTCGGCATTTGGAGCGACGGCGACGATGCCCTTTCCAGTTTCTCAAGAGAAGCCTCCCATCTGCATGAGCTGATCTCGTCGAAAGCTCCTCCCTCTGCCATCCAAGAATCCCTGAAAAGAATCGACCTCCATGACACTCAGCTCACCGAGCTGGAAGTGAATTTTTCGCAGGCCCTTGGCGAGGGCTCCCGATGGCTGGAACGCTTGCTCCTGACCGTTCTGTTCTTTGCCGTGATCACCGTCGAGTCCATCGGCCTGATCCTGACGATCTCTTTCAGTCGCAACCTCTCTCGTGATCTGAAAGAGTTGCGGGATGCGACCCGCGAAGTGGGCGACGGCGACTTTTCTCGACGAATCCCTGTGCGCTCCAAAGATGAAATGGGTCAACTCGCCGGCGCATTGAATGCCATGGCAGAAAAGCTTGAAACCAATATCGGAGAACGGGTCGAGGCGGAAAGAGCCAGCGCTGTGAAAACCTTGTTCTTGGCGAATATGTCCCACGAGATTCGCACGCCCCTGGGCTCCATGCTGGGCTTTGCGGAACTCCTCAAAGATCCAAACTTGCCAGCTCCCGAACGCGCCCACTATGTGGACATCATTCTTCGGACAGGAACGAATCTGTCGAAGATCCTGAACGACGTCCTTGATATTTCAAAGGTCGAAGCCGGACAGATGGATGTCGAAAAAGTGAAGACCTCGCTACCCGGGCTTTTGGGCGAAGTGCAACAAGTGATGTCCATGAAGTGCCAGCAAAAAGGCATCTCTCTGCAGTTCAAATCACAAGGCCTCCTGCCCGACACCATCATGACCGATCCTTTCCGTCTAAGGCAGATCCTGGTGAATCTGATCGGCAACGCCATCAAGTTCACGGAAAAAGGCTCGATCACCGTGACCTCGACGCTCAGCAATCATCAACTGTCCTTCACGGTCGAAGACACCGGTGTCGGTCTGACCTCCGAGCAAAGCGAACGCTTGTTTCACCAGTTCAGCCAAGTGGATCATTCGACCCGCAGAAAACAAGAAGGCACGGGCTTGGGGCTGATGCTCTCCAGACGGCTGGCGACTCTGATGGGAGGGGATGTGTCCCTAGTCCAGAGTGAACCTGGAAAAGGCAGTACTTTTTTGGCGACGATTCATGTCGACGATTTTTCTTTCGCGATCGCCAAACAAGCCTCACCGACCGAGGCCACAGCCTCTCCGCAAAGTTCTTTTCAGGGAAAACGGATCTTGATCGTCGATGATACCCCCGACAACCGCTTTCTCATCGAGCGCATCCTGACCCGACGTGGTTTCAGCGTCGAGCACGCCGAGAATGGAGAAGAGGGCGTCCAAAAGGCCCTGTCACAGAATTTTGATCTGATCCTCATGGATGTCCAGATGCCGGTGATGGATGGCTATACGGCGGTTCGCACGCTGCGCGCCCAAAACTATTCCAAGCCCATCATTGCCGTGACCGCTCACGCGATGAAGGGCGACCGTGCCAGTTGCCTGGCTGCTGGATATTCCGATTATCTGACGAAACCGATTCAAGTGAATGAATTCATGACCGTGCTTGAACAGCACCTCGTCTGATTCGCTTTTTCTGACAGCCATCGCCTGCGGCCAACAAGACTTTCGTTCGCACACATTTTTTGTGAAACGGAGAGCAGTGCAGACGCAGATGAAAATGGCCGTCATGTCCCGAGGTTGGACGAATCCGTCGCATCACGTCCCGGTTGAGCTCGTCATCCAGGACATTTTTTTCCCGTGCCCACTGACAAAGGCGATCTTTGATGGCTGGGGAAACCAGGATCATCGCCACCACGGATTCCGAATCCTCATCCGTTCCGATCCGCTGAGAAACCAACAGACGCCAGAATTCCCAATTTTTTTCCAGATCGAAACGCTCGGTCACTTTTTGCGAGGAATTCAGAACCGAACCCCATCGACTGCGGCCAACGAACAGAATATCCGCATCCAATCCGTTCTGATGACTTTTGTGTGGCTGAAACCGACCGCCCTCGCGATGAGAGATTCCGCCGATATGAATCACAGAGCGAGAATCCCGCTGGTTCAGGGCTTCCGATGCCCGCATCAGGAGAGAGACCAGATGACCAGCCCCCCAGTTGACCGCAGCCCCACCCAGCCGAACGAATCCGGGTCCTTTTTCCGGCAGGAGAGTCCCCTTTTCCAAGCGACCGGAAACTTCGGCACCACGACCCTGAGCTTTTCCAATGGACTCACCACCCAGCTCGAGATCAAGCCAAGAACCTGGAATCACGTCCGAGGCTTCATCCGCAGACAGCCCCCTCATCGGAACGAGCAAGAAAATCAGGCAAAAAAGAAAACATTTCGTCGAGCTTAAAATCACGGCCCGACAGTATAGCAGACTTTTGCCTTTGGCCCATTTTTTTCCTTGCGGTGGCCTTCAAAAAAAGGGCATTCGGCTTGAATTGGAAATGCCTCATGACAAGCAGCGGACCATCAGGCAATCTACGGAATGGTCCTCTTCACCTATGGGAGCCCTCGGTTTGTTTTCAGAAGCAGTGACACTCAAAAACCTGGTTCATCTCCGTTCGCCGAGCGAGCGCGTGCCCTTGGGTGAAAGCCTGACCTATCAGGATGCGCTGAGTCTCATTCAAGCCGATGCCTTTCAAAAAGCCGAGATTCTCACCCAAACGCCTCGCCTGCTCAGCCTTGAGATGAGCTGGGGCGATGGTTCGCAAGCATCACCCGCTGTGGTCAGAATCTCGGAACGATCGGCAGGAGGCGACCTGACGTTTTCCTGCTCTCAGTGCCAAATCGCCGGGCGCTCGGTCACAGGATGCGAACACCAATGGGCGTCTTTCATTCTGCTTTGGCAGGCCTTGACGGCGACCTCTGAAGAACTCTCTCACCCCGAACTCGCTCGTCTGTCCAATGACCTGAAGGAGACGATCCCGGCCGATGAGGAGATCGACATCTATGCAAGCGTCGTCTTGGATTCGATCAGCCTGGCCTTGGATGAATCTCCCTTGCTGGGAGGCTCGGCCTTGGGGAGTGTCCTCAGTCTCGACTTCGATCGGTACGAGCGACAGCAGGTGTCCCGCGACCAGTCTTTGTTCGCTCCTCGTCTTTGGAATCTGCCGGAAGTCTTTCGAAAAAAACTGAGCGCCTATTCCGAGCACTATTTCCACGAGGTCAACAGCCTGAACCGTTTGAGCGAGATCGTTCGCTATAACTTCAGCAACAACATGCAGCTCAGTGCTCGAGATGTTCTGCGACACCCGCTTTATCGCCGGGTCCCGACGGGACTGCTGCCCGCACCTCGCACGGAGATATCGGTCTTTGCCAAGTGGCCTCTTGTGCAACACGGGGATAAGACCTTCGTCAGTCATTCGGTCACCGAAGTCGAAGAGATCATCCAAGCCCTTCTGGCCACCGTCGCCGAAGCTCATCGGCAGAAAAAAATCGAGCTTTATCTGCAATCAACTGGCCCCACGGCCAAAGCCATGAAGCTGAACTCTCTCGAGTTCGATGCCTCACAAGAACTCGATTGGCGGGTCATTTTCCAGGAAAAGAAAGACCTCGAAACCGAATTCAAGCTCGTCAGCCATCACAAAGAAAGCCTGCTCTTTTTCCCGTCGTTCGCCATCGGCCCGGACTCGGGGACTCTGATCATCCATCCGTGGATGCGCGAGCTTAGCCAACTGCAAGAAACTCTTTCCGGAATTTCGACCACCCTGTTTCTCCCTCAGGGAAAAATGCCCACGGTCGAAGTCCTTGGGGAGTATGCCGCCAAGGTCATCTTGAAGTCTTTGCGAAGTCGCTCGATCCCGGTTCGCCTCGAGGGCGAGTCCCGAACACTCTCGGCGAGTCAAAGTCAGACACAAATTCACCTGGATGAAAATGGCGCTTTCTATGTTCGCCACGAAGCCCGTGTGTTTGGACAAAAGAACCTGGCCCGCAAAGGCTGGAGCACCAAGTCCTCTTTGTTCCTGCAGACGCTCTCATCGGGATTGCCTTTCCTTCTCAACGTCGAACCCCGAGATCTGGCCAGCCGCTCGGCCGCTCGCCGGGATTGGGATCTGAAGCTCCTCAAACACTTGGGAATTCTGCAGTACGTTTTACTTGAGACCTTTTCCCTGCATTTCGAGGGACATCTGACGGATGGCACGCGGACCTCGAAAGAGGAGCTGTTCAAAATCCTTCAGCCCAGGATCCAAAGCCTGCTCATCGCCGGGAGCGGAGGAAGCTTTGTTCGGGACGTGCCGTTGACCGATCTTTGCTCGAAACAGGTTCTGGCCTGCTTCGAAGACTTTATCTCGATGACCTTCAAAGCCCTCAGTGCCAGCGAAGCTTTCTATTCCGAGCAAGGCGAGGTCATCCTCGAGGGCGTGGTCGAACGCGAATTCCGATTGATCTACGAGCTCTTGAAAAAGATGGCGCTGAACACGGCCGGAGACGCTTTCAGAAAATCGCGGACTCCTTTCCTGTCGAAGTCCGAGGACGACGCCGACAATCTGGAAAAGCTGTCGTTCCATCTGTCCCCGGCTCAGGTGAAATCCGGAGCCCGCCTGACCGATACCCTTGATTCTCTGCAGGCACTTTTGCCCTTCGGTTTCAAAATCTTTTACAATGATCAGCCCCTGCAGGAACTGGGCGAGGACGAATTCCGCGTGGACTTCCTGCTGCAGAACGATCCTGAAACCGAAAGATATCTGAACTGGTTCGAACTGAATCCCCGGTTCTTCCTTCGCGGAGAAGAGGTCGACCCCGATCAGCTCCTGAAGCTGGGACGTGGTGGAGTGATCGAGTATGAGGGGCGACTGTATCTGGTCCCTCAAAAACAGCTTCCCTCGATGCGACGCTTGGAGCTGTTCTGGCAGAAACTGCAAAAAGGCAAAGTCGAATCCAGCCGCAAGACGGTCGGCGACAAGATTTACCAACTCCCTCGCAGCTCGACATTGGAGCTTTTGGCTCTTCGCGCATCAGGCGTTCAAATCCGCGGAGACGAGGAGTGGAAACAGCTCTGCGAATTCTATGACACGCTGGGAACCTCGACCCGCCCCCTGAAGCTCCCGAAATCCATCAAAGGTCAGCTCAAGCCCTATCAAGAGACCGGCGTGCAATGGCTGCAGGACTTGTATCAGTTGCGGCTCGGTGCCCTTCTTGCGGATGACATGGGGTTGGGAAAGACCTTGCAGACCTTGAGCTTTCTCGATGACCTGAGAGACAAAAAGGAACTCGGTCAGGTTCTGATCGTGGTTCCTTCTTCGTTGATCTTTAACTGGCAGCAAGAAGTCGAAAAGTTCACACCGAATCTGCCACTCACCGTCTTTTCGAATCGGGATCGAGAAGCGGTCTCCAGACGCCTCGAAGCCAAGGAAGACATCGTCGTCATCACCACTTACGGCCTATTGATGGAGCACGAGGATCTGCTCAATCAGTACAAATGGAAGGTGCTGATTTTCGACGAGGCTCAGAACCTGAAAAACATCACCACCAAACGCACCAGTGCCGCCCGCTCGCTGACCGCCCGATTCAAGATCTGCCTGACCGGAACGCCAATGGAAAACCACTACGGAGAATTTTACTCGCTGGTGGATCTGCTGGTTCCGGGAAGCCTGGGACGCATCGAGGATTTCCGGCGGCAATTCGTCAACACCGAGATGATCACCCGCGAAGAGATGGACGATCTGAAACTCAAGATCAGACCCTTGATGCTGCGTCGGACGAAAAAAGAAATCCTGGATCAGCTCCCGGATAAACAAGAGACCAAAGTCAGCATTGCCTTTGAGGAAAGACAGAAAGAAATCTATCGCGATATTGCCTTGTCTTATAACCAACGAGTGCAAGAGACGATGGCGGTTCAAGGGGAAGCGAGTGTGCAGTTGCAGATGCTGACGGCCCTGCTGCGACTACGACAGGCCTGCTCGGATCCCGCCGCCCTGCCGAATGTGAAATACGAAAAGGTCCCGCCGAAACTAGAGACCCTCCTCGACTCGATGACAGAAATCATCGAATCTGGGGAAAGTGCCTTGGTCTTTACGCAGTTTTTGCAGACGCTCGAACACACGGCTCAGATTTTGCGCCAGGCAAAGATTCCCGTTTTCATTTTGCACGGCGGAGTGCCGACCAAGCAGCGTCAAAAAGTCCTTGCGGACTTCCATGCCGTTTCCGGGGGCGCGGTTCTGTTGATGACACTGAAAACCGGAGGCGTGGGCCTGAATCTGACCAAGGCCAGCTATGTCTTTCATTTAGAGCCGTGGTGGAATCCGTCGGTCGAAAACCAAGCCACGGACCGAGCTCACCGCTTGGGACAGAATAAAGCGGTTCAAGTGTTCCGCTATATCATGCACGAGTCCCTGGAGGAAAAGATCGAGCTCCTCAAGGACCGGAAGGATCGAAAGTTCCAGACTCTGTTTACAACGACGGAAAAAGACCTGGAAATCGGCACCGGAAGCAGCGCCCTCAGCAAGGCCGACTTTGACCTGCTGATTGGCCTGAAATAGACGGGGCAAAAGCCCTTGCCATCCAAAAACAAGCCGTTGTAACGTCGATGAGTCGCCTGCAAGGGCGATGTCGGCGCGTGGCGCAGCCTGGTAGCGCACTTGCTTGGGGTGCAAGTGGTCGCTGGTTCAAATCCAGTCGCGCCGACCAATTTTGACTTTATATCCCGAAGAGAATTCGATAACGAAGGTAGACCCAGCCTTCGCTAAAGCGGGACTCCTTGAGCAGCTCAAAGCGAATGCGCCTGTCCTTGGGGAAAACCGGAATCACGGGAATACCGCTCCCGATTGTCGTCGGAACAACAAACAAATGGATTTCATCGACAAGTTGATGGTGAATGGCTTGTGCCGCCAAAGAAGGGCCACCGATGCAAAGATCTTTTGCGGCGGTTCTTTTCATTTCACGAATCACTTCCGCATCGAAACAATTTTCAATCCGGGTTTTCCGACAAGACGTTGTTGTCAGGGTTCTCGAGTAAACGACCTTTTCAGCGGCTTGCCAGACGCCCGCAAAATCTTGGTGTTCCGGTCCCATCGCTGAAAGATCCGGATTTTCCCAGAAAGACATCGTTTCAAAATTTTTCCGCCCGTAAAGATAGGTTCCAAAAGGGCGGATGATCTCGGTGATGAAGGATGTGGAGCCTTCAGCCGGAAGAGACCAATCATAATGGCCATCGCCGATATATCCGTCCAAAGACATGACCGAGATGTAATGGAGTTTTCTCATGGGACTGACTATACCGCACAATCCGAAAAGAAAAACCATGGAACAGAAAATCGGCGGGCCATCCAGGGACGGCTTTCCCCGAACGCCATTTCAACCTGTCCAGGCGACAAATCCGCCCGACTTGAGGTCTTTATCTCAAGCGTTTGGCCGTCGGAGTGGGACAGTCGGGCCCTTCAGAGTGCTCATCGGGAGAAACCCATACAATCGAATACTCACGGATCTCGGGCTTCAGGGAATCCTGATCCACCAACTCCACCCGAAAAGTTCCCTTTTTTGTTCGCGAGACCTCGTGAATCTCGCTCATAGAAATCGAATCATCTTCACTCAAGGCGGCTGTGACCGTCGAGATCTCGGTCCTCGACAAACCGATTGGGAAGAACGAACACGCAAGAGCCGCGTTGCTGGCCAACAAACTGGTCATCATTATCATCATCACTTTGTATCGCATGAGCTTCTCCATTTTTGTTTTGAGAAGCGATATCGATTTATCGTTCAATGACGAGCATTGCAACAGAGACTGCAGAGGAAGTGCCTCCAGACGCCTGAATACCTCGATTGAACATCCCCATCCATCAGACAAGGAAAAACCAAACAGGATCGATCAAGATGTTCAGCGAAGGCGAACATCTGCGCGATCGGAACCGACGGATAAAAAAAACACTCTCTAGACAATTCATTGTCAGAGCGCGAGGCCGCAGATTAAACGTATTCGTTGAGATCAAGTCCAATCATGGCCCTTGTTTTGCTAGTTCCGCCCCGTAAAAAGGAGAATTGAAAATGAAAAAAATGTTCCTGGCCCTCTTGTTCACATTTACAGCCTCGGCGTCGCTTGCCGCCACACCGGAAATCCAAGAGATCTTGTGCCGACCTGAGGGCAAACAAAATGCGGTCTTCGCCCTGCGAAAAGTCGCATGGGACAAAGATATCGTCTTTCAGGTTTACCTCGACCTCAATGGCACGGGCCTGAAGGAAGTCGAAGGAATGACCATGCTCTTGACCTCCGTGAAATCAAATGCCCTTTATTTCATGGAAGAAGCCCGCCCAAATGTGAGCTGGTTCACTTTGTACCGCCTGAATCAAGCCGGTCTTCTTGGTCTCCAAATGGGTGCGAATCAAACGCTGACCCAGTTCCGTGTGACCTGCCAGGTGAAGTGATTTTGCCGAATCTGCCGTGGAGGATGGCTTCAGTCCCATCCTCCCCCTCATGACAACCGTCATACAAGAGACGTCTTCAGAGCGAAATACCTTGTGACATGAATCATAACCCCCGCCTTCCTTCC
>JAHBUU010000030.1 GCA_019637895.1 Pseudobdellovibrionaceae bacterium
AAGAAAATGATCAGTCCCGAATAATAGACCCAGATCAACAAGGCCAAAAAAGAGCCGGCGGCACCATAAGAGGACGACACGGCCCCCGAAGACAAATAAAGTCCGATTCCCAGTTTCCCCAGCATGAACAGCAAAGCCGTGACGAGACCCGCATGAAAGCCCGGCTTCCAAGAGATCTTGCGCCGAGGAACCCAGCGAAAAACCGCCGTAAAAAAGGTGGCAAAGACCACCAAAGAAATCAGAATGTTTGCAAGCTCAGCGACCTTGATGCCAAGAGTGTTGAAACGCGAAATCAAAAACCCGATCACACTCGACGCCACCAGGGACACGATGGAGATCAAAATAAAAGTCATCACCACACCGATGGTCAGCAGCTTTCGCTTGAGGAAACTCCAAACCAACGTCGAATAGGATTCATCGGTCGCGATGACCTCGGTCTGATCTGGTCTGCGGATGATCAGGTCCACAGAATGTTTGAGTTGGCCAAAAACCGCACTCGCCGAAATCAGCAAGGTCACAAGACTGATCACGCTCACCACGGAAACGGTTCCATCTTGTGAGCCACGCATATTGTTGATGATGGCCGCAATCGCTTGCGAAGCATTGTCCCCAACCAAAACCGCAATCTGCACGACCAGATCGTCCTGCAGCTCAGGACTGAGAGAGGACAGGGCGGCCAAAAGCATCAATAGAAAGGGCGACAGGGACAGAGCCAGGTAAAAAGAAACCGCCGCGGAAAGGGTCAATAGATCGTCATTCGCCGCCTTGGTAAACACCCCGCTCCAAAAATCGAATAAAGTGCGAAATGATCGTTTTGCCCAATACGGCTTTTCCAGAACTTTCATGCGGCGCGCTCCTTCCCGCTGTTCTCAACCTATTGTTTTCAATGGAAGTTTGCAAAACCCGATGGGTGTCATGAAGCAAACTTCAAGCGTGACTTTGCCCCTGCGGGCGGTGTTTCCTATCCGCGAAACTCCATCAAAAGGATGCCGATATGAAACCGAGCGCTTCACTTTTTGTTTCAGCCGTTCTTCTTTTTTCTGCTCAAAATGTTTTCGCATGGGGCGGTCGTGGTCATCATGTGATTTGCTCGGCGGCCGTTCATCTGGTCTCGGAACCCGGCCTCAAAGTTTTCCTCCAAGGCCGGGGACATACCATGGGACATCTCTGCAATGTTCCCGATATTTATTGGAAGTCGCTGCCAAAAGAGATTTCCAAGATCGGAGATGCCACGCACTTTCTTGATCCCGAAATCACGGGTGTGGCCATCCCGAAACTGCCTTTGGACTTTGCCGTGCTCGAAAAGGAATACACCGGACAGGATAACAAGTTTCAATCTGGGAAAAAGATTTTCTCTTTCGCCGAGGACTTCGGTTCTCTGTGGTGGAGGGTTGAGCAGTTTTCACGGCGCTTGATCGCACAGAAAGACGCCTTCGCCTCGGCCAAACCTCCGCAAGAGCGCAAGGAAGAGCAAGACGACAAGCTCCCCTATAATCAACAGGTCTACGAGATGATGGTGAACATGGGACTGATGGGCCACTTCGTCGGAGATGCCGGTCAACCTTTGCATAATACCGCTGACTATGACGGCTACGAAGCCGAGCATGGAGGCTTGCACTCCTACTACGAAGAACAAGCCCTCGCGACGGCGCCCGCCGATCTCGAAGCGCGAGTTTATACCACTGCGAAGAGCCTGAAGGGTTCCTGGTTGAAACCCGGCCCGATTCCAGCACGGATGCGCGACTTCAGCGCGATGATCGCAAAGGATCTGCCTCAGGTGTTCAAGCTGGATCCGATCCTCAAGAAATCGGAAGTCAAAAAAGAAAAGGGCATGAGCCTCAGGACTCCGGCGGAACGACAAGGCCCGAATGTCGGCTGGAAACGCTTCGAGAAGATGACGGTCAGACATCTTGCCTCTTCGGCCCGCCTCTTGGCTGCCATCTGGGATGAAACTTATGTCGCCATGGGGAAACCGGATCTTGCGGGCTATCGCAGCTATCGCTATCCATTCACCCCTGATTTCGTCGCTCCTGACTACATTTCAAATCCAAGCGCTGAAAAACCGGCTCAAAAAAACTGAACGAGAGAGGCCATTGCGGCTCTCTCTCGGAATTTCAGGAAAATGCTTCCTTGCTTTGAGTACTCGTAGCCGATCCGGCTCTCGATTTTTTCAAGTCGCTCCGACTTCCACCAATGCGCAGAGCCTTCCAGGAAAAGAACGAATCGCCCATGCCCCCATTTTCCAATGGATCTGATTCCCGGAGCCGCAAACCCTTGCGTTCCGTTTTCATTCCAGACCCCAAGCTCGACATCCGGCAAGACGGCAAAGAGCCACTGATCCGACTTGGAAGCGATTCCGTAAGATCCCGACATTTGGAACTGAGCCGTCTCACCATCGCAAAAATGGCAGTCGTTCGTCACCCGCATGTCGAAGCCCCATGAAGAGCTTCTCGGTCGCGCAAAGAACTCTTCCAGTGTTCGAGCCTGCACGATCAAGACATTCCACAAATCTCGGAACCCTTCACGAAATTGATAATCCAATCCTAAATACTCGATGGCCGAAATATCCCGATAACCGGGACTATTCGACCACAACGGATGCACCCCTAAGCGTGCGCTGAATTCCGCACTTGTTCGATCATGGTCTCGGCCTGCGCCCACTTCGATCCATCGGGGTTTATGCCCAGCAAAAGGCGGCTCCAATTGTCCCGATTTCCGAATGTCTTCATCGGTCTGCCGAAAAAGGCTGGTCCCTTTCACCGAAGCGGCTCTCGGGAAAACGGCTTCCATCAGATCCCGCTTTTCCAAGGGAAGATCCGCATTGGCCTTGTAGTTTTCATAGAGCCAATAATCCAGCAGGGCATCAATCAAAGTGGGATCTTCGATCTGCTGAACCGCCTGGATGGAGGTTTTCGCCTCTTCAAACAGATTTCGCTGATCGGACGACAGCAGCTCAAGCTTGGCGTTCAGCCGTCTTCGAATGGAGGCACGGAATTTCCAATCAGTCTCTGTCAAACCGGCCTCGATCAGAACTCGCACGCTCTCGGCTGGCAGAACTTCGAACAGAAAAGAATCGCTGACATGCAAATCAGGACGAACGATCTCGATCAGCTTGAGCAAACGATAAGAGCAGTTTTTCCCAATGAAGTAATAGGCGATCTGAGCATTGAAGCTGTATTCCCAGACCAATCGCACCATGCGTTCGGTTTCCTGGGGTGACAGCGAGAGCTTCACATCCCAAAGGTCGCGGCTTTCGGCATTGTTATAAAGACCGACCTTCATATAGTAAGGCTCGATATCGTAAAAGCCAGGATAGGCACCCGTGAGGCCTTTGATCGTATAAGCGATCTTTCCATCGTTCGGATTCGTATGTGCGGTGTACCCGACCGAATGGCTCAGAAGATCGATCCCTTCCCGCCCCTGAGCCTCGCGTTTTGAATTCGTAAAACGCAGAAAGGTATGCCCCAGGATCGATGCCGCATTTCCGGCATAAGCGCCGACGAAAACGAGGCTGGTCTGATCGGCGTTGATTCGCTCCATCCACCTGTCCAGATCAGGACAAGGCGGTGTCGGGAATTGCCGACTCAGGAGGTCTTCAAGAATCCGTTTTCGTTCGGGAAAAGCGCAGGCCGCCGGCAATGACAAAGTTCCGTACTTTTTTTCCGTTTCGGAATAAGCCAGAACGGCCGCTTCCATTTCCTTAGCCGGATTCGTCGGTCCTTCGGGTGAAAAAAAGAATCTCTGAGAGTCGATCTCGCTGAGATAGCCAGATCCGCGCGGAGAGTACTGGTAAAGACGGAGCCATCGAGGGTCAGAGCTGAGGCTCTCAAAAGACGACGCCTCCGCTGAGTGAGCGAAGGCGCCAAAAACCAAAAGAAAAAAATTAAGACAAAGAAGCAAGAGAGCAGGCTTGAGTCAGTTCACGATCGGACAGGATCGTTTTGTAAACCTCGATGAGAACAGCATCCGGCTTCACATCGCGGTTTGGATAAATCGCGTTGAAATTGCCGCGAAGGGATTGATTCAGCTTTCCTTGAACGGAAGCCGGGCATCCCATGGTTTCACCGAAAGCGGACAGATACTCGCCACGCCCTTGAACCATCGCATTCTTCAGCTCGTAGTGGTTCATGGTTGCAAAGTGAAGGCTCTCTTTTTCCTTCAAAACCAGTTTATGCTGGGTGCAATTCGATGTCCCGATGGTCATACCGATGGTCACGACCGGGAACAAAGCGCCGTTCGTGGTCCCACGCAGAGCGGATGACAACAACGAGTTTTCTTTGAACAGGTACCAACCGGGACCGCAACCAGAACTTCCATCGGCAGCTTGTGCCTGAGTCCCAGCCAAAATAACGGCTCCAAAAAACGCAAATACAGTCATCATCTTCTTCATGAACCCCTCCCTGGAGTGAAGTCGTAGTCATCATGGTAGCGGATAAAAATCAAAGTTCAACCGCAGCCGAAAGACGGTCCATAAGAGGACTTGATTCGTCTTAGACCGGGACGAACCTCCAGGAGTGGCATAAAAAAAGGCTTGCCGGGTAAGGCAAGCCCTAAAGCAAACTGCAACCTTCGCTTTATTTAATAAGTAAACGGAATCGACTTGCCGTTAAAGAAGGCTTCCATGGTCGTACAAGCAAACTTGAGAGTCAGCTTGGTGCCTGGGCTTCCTTCAAAGCTCATCTCACCTGACTTATAGTAATTGCAAGGAACAGTGCTATCGTACTCGAGGTCCGTCGAAGTGATCTTGAAGACCACCGAAATGACTCCCAAGTCCCGACCGCTCGTATCAGGGCCAACAGAACCTTCCATCTTGAACAAGCCTTCATGCCGAACGACTCCGACCGCATAAGGGGTCGCGGGAAATTTAGGAACATACGTGGACTTGTGGCTGACTTTCACACCCCAGTCGAGCTTCGTCCATTTGGTCGAAGGTGCAACCGGAGGGTGATCTCCCTTAATCCAAGATGCAAAGTCCGAAGACATGATGAAACCTGATGATGTCGGACGTGCCGAATAGCCGCCTTGCCAGAAGCTTTCCCACTGAGGAACTCCTGGGGCTGGCGCATCCGCATTCACTTGATGCAAGTCATAGTTGTACTCGTACCCACCGGCCGCATGCTTCGTCGAAAGATCGATATCCTTCAAGTCCTTGGCTTCGTATGTCCCGATAAACTTCCCCTTAGTGGTTCCGGTTCCGGGAATACTTGTACAGTTGTAACTGATCTTGACGTGAGCTGGAATGGTATCGCCATCATTGTCCGTGTCATCATCAGCAAGATTCTCTTTGCAGTCATCAAAGGGACCCGCAAAAGGTCCAACGCTCAAAGTTCCAACGCCCCCCGGAAGAGTCTCGCCGGGCTGAATAGGCACGCCCGCCGTCGCGTCTGTGAATTTGAGAACCGAACCGATCGTCTGAACCACCGCCGCCTGCTGCATCTGAGCGGCGCTGGCGGTCCCACCTTGGATCAAAGCTCCGTCATCCCCTCCGCACCCCATGAGTGCGAAGGGAATCAGGCCGATGAACCATTTCATGTTTTTCATCGAAGTGTCCTTCCGTGATTAGAAGCTGTAGGTCATGCCGGCGCGAGCAAGAACTGCGTTACCGTTGATGTTACCGGAAGTCGCTGCGGACAGAACACCATCCAAAACGATGCCGCCGTATTTCAGGCCAAGACCTGCAGCAACGTTCGTGTTGTTGGCGATCGGAGCTTCTTTGTCGTTCGGAGCAGCGGCTGTTCCGTCTTTAACAGATCCGAGCAAAACGTTCTGTTGGATCGAAGCGCGGAATGTGGACCAGGTGTTCATCGGGTGCTCAAGACCGATCGCAACCGGCAGGGACATGACTTTCAAATGCTTGCCGCCGAAATCAACATCCGAATAGTTCAGAGTGATGCCGTAGTAGAGATCAGTTTGATCGTTTCCGAGAGTGCGATCAACGTAACCAGCCGAGATACCGAGAGGTTTCACGTCTGTGGATGCACCACCAACTTCGCTTTTCATCGCACCGTAAGTCACGCCACCGTGCCAGTAGGTCTGACCGGACTGGAGGATATTCGCGGACAACAATGGAGCTCCGTTGAACTTGTCGGTATTCGTGCCGGATGGCTGCTCAGCTTTGGACAAGAGTTGAGCGTTCACACCCCAAGTGAAGTCCGAGAAAGTCTGGCCGAATCCAGCAGACAAAGTCGTCTCTTTGATTTCGGTGTTTTTATCTTCGGAGTTCGACAGACCGACGGTCATCGCCCAGTTGTCTTTACCGTAGAAACCTTGAACCGGGTTGGACTGAGCGCCGAAACCGGCGTTCGAGCGGAAGCCCGCGATCGTCTCGTCATGGTGACCCAGGTAGAAACCGTACATCGCACCGTCAGCAGACTTACGGAACAAACCGCCTTCTGCTTTTGGCTCGGTCGTTCCATCGGCGGTCGGACCAAACTCGAGAGTCAGTTGGTTGCCCAACTGAAGAACGTGAGAGGTGTAAGTAAAGATGGTTTGCGAATCAACAAGGTGGGCTGCCCCTTGCAAGCTCTGTTGACGAGCCTTGGTCGCGTGAGCGTGGACTGTGAACAGGGACGCAAGAACAACAAGCGCGGTGGCTTTTTTCATGGGAAACGATCTCCTTATCGATTCGTTGAAACTTGAGAGCGCCCGATGACATCCGGTCATCGAATGAGCTTTTCTCAATATCTATTTGTGAGCAGAATTAAATCGTGGAGAGATTCCATGATCAACCCCCAGTTCAGGGGGTCTAGGTCAGAATTTGACGATCCAGCGCTTCTCGATCGACCTGATAGACGAACTTCTTGCCGGTTTTTTCCTCAATGACAAGCCCCCATTCGCCGAGCTGCTTCAGCTCCTGCCGCGCGATCTCCCTCGATTTGCCGATTTGGCCCGCATAGTCTTCGATGCTGATTTTCCGGAAGCGGTTCAAAGCCAATCTCTGGAGAAGTCCGATTTGATTGTCCGAGATCGCGAAGAGCCCCTTCAGTTTTTTGATGGAAAGAAGGTATTCGACCTTTCGCTCAACCTCTTTGATCGCCTCCAAAAGCGCATCCAGATTAAAATCGATGAAATAAGTCAGGTCGTGTTCATTCCCGACGACCTTTTCAAACGATTTTTCATACTGTCGACCATGGTTTTTGAGATATGCGGAGACCGACAACAGTTCGACAAAGCTCAGACCATTTTTCATGACTTTGAAATAGAATAAAGCCCTGGCCGTTCTTCCATTCCCATCAAAAAACGGGTGAATATACGCGATAAAATAGTGAAGAAGGATTCCTTTGATGATCTTTGGAAAATACCGAGGGTGCTTCGTCGTCAACTCCAAAGCCTCCAAGAGAGTCTCATCGATCAAGTGATAGGGAATTCCCTCGTGCTTGATCTCGTTTGCCGAGGAACGCACATAAACGGTGTCATTGCGAAAAAGACCCGAAAAATTCGCATCGTCGCCCTCGAGCGTGTTTTTCGAAACGATCGCATGGATTTTTTTGACAAGATCAATGGTCACGTCCGCGCTGCGATTCTGCTTGATCCACTTCATTGCCTCGTAGTTATTCAGCAGCATCCAATCATCCTTGCTCCGGGGGTGATCGCCAGATTCGATCAGTTCCTGAGCTTTGGCTCTTGTGCTGTTGGCCCCTTCATAAAGAGCGGACGTGATGGCCTCTTCGATCAAAGAGTCCATAAAAAACTCGTCCTTAAAACTCGAGTTTTCGACGATCAATTGATGCAGCTTGGTTCCGGACTTTTCGAGCTCATCCGCCTTTTTCAGGATGGAGTCCGATGGAAAGAACCAAAATTTCTTGTCGATCGAATTCAAGAACAGCGGAATGGCATTGGTTTTTCTGTTCACCACGATCGTTTTTTGAATCTCCTCCCATTCTTTCGCACTCATCCGATCCTTGAGTCGATGATGGATCTCTTCGGGTGTCCGATACTGTTGTTGCGTGTATTTCAACCAGTAAGGTGAATTGAGAAATTCAAAGGTCGCTTTGGGATCCATCTACAAATGCTCCAGCAAGAATTGTAAGAAATATTGTAGCAACTCTTTCTTAATACTACAATTTATTGCCATTTTTTTGCAGATAAAGCAAAGATACAGAAAATTGCTAGTTATTCCAAATGGTTAGTTTTGCTGCTCCATTTGCTGCAAATTTTCTTTAAAAAATTGTAGAAAATCTGCAATTTCACTAAAAATATAACTAATACAGCAAGATAGAGCTGCAATCAGAATAGCATTTAAGGCCCCACTCATCAGGCCAGCTGGATCAACTCGATCTTGTATCCATTCGGATCTTCGACAAAGGCGATCACTGTCGTTCCGTGCTTCATCGGGCCCGGCTCGCGGACGACTTTACCGCCTTGTTGGCGGATCTTTTCACAGGCTTGATAAATGTCAGAGGTCCCTAGAGCAATATGCCCGAAGGCGGTTCCCTGGTCATAGGAGCTGACACCCCAGTTGTGGGTCAACTCGATGCAAGGATCCTGCTTGGTTGTCCCATAACTTAAAAACGCTAAAGAAAACTTCCCTTCGGGATAGTCATCCTTGGACACCAGATTCATTCCCAAAACTTGCGTGTAAAAGCGAAGCGACTCTTCGAGGTCATTCACCCGAATCATCGTATGGAGGTATTTCATTCTCTTCTCCTTAAAAAACAAAACCCCGGCTTGCACCGGGGTTTTGATCGAACCTCGTTCGATGACCGTCAGCTTCGATTAGAAGTTGTAGGTCAAAGAAGCGTTGGTCAGGAAGTTACCAGCATCTGTTCCGATATTACCCTTGGATGCAGCGGCAATCAGAGTATCGATCGAGAACTTATTGAACTTCATGCCTGCACCTGCGGAAACAACGGTGTTCCCACCGAGAGTATCAGCGTCACCGCTGCCATCAGTAGTCACTTTAGTTGTGCTCAAGAATGGCAGGTTGTGCTTGATCGAACCGCGAAGAACGAGCCAAGAGTTGGCATCAGCTTCAACACCAACGATCAAAGGAAGAGCTGCCGTTGCAGTTTTCTCTTCATTCCAACCAACCGCTGCTTTCACAGCCGCATCATCCGTCGATTTTTTCAAATTCGTCATAAGGTAAGAAACGCCGTAGAAAAACTCGGAACCTTCAGATTTCAAAGAGTGGATTGCCCCAACTTCGATCTCGTTTTTGTCCGCTTTCAACTTATCATTTCCCGCAACCTTCAGCTTACTTCCCCCCATGTTATAGCGTGCAAAATAGTACATATTGTCCATTTTGTAGGCGCCACGAAGAGTATAGTTTCCAGAGCTTTCAAGGGCAGCTTCATCATTGTTATCGATCAAAGCCTGCAAACCTGGGCTTGTGGCATTATCACCGTTGAAAGTGCTCTTTCCTTGCAAGCCAATGACAGCATCAACTTCCCAAGATGATGTTGCCGCGCCAAGAGACAGACCCATCACGTTGGTTTTACGATTCGACACGTCGATATCAGCTGTAGCAGCCGTATTCGAGATCTGTTCCATCGTCTTGCTATCAGTCGCAAGGTAGAAAAGATTGGCACCCCATGCAATATCTCCAGCGGTAGAGCCATAGAGAAGATTGAAAGAGTTATCCATCAAAAACGCCTGCGTCAGCAAGCCATCAGCTTGAAATGCAGCAGGAAGGGTACCTTCGAGCTGTGTCACCGTATCAACCAATGCCTTAGGCTGTCGATTGAAGTAAAAGCCTAAATAGTTGCCTTCACTTACTTGTTTCGTGAAGCCAGCTTCCGCCCGAGGGGTCAGAGCGCCCAAGTCTCCACTACCATCAGATTGTCCAAGCTCGAGAGTCGCATACTCACCGTGAGCTACAACTTGCTCCGGACGATCGAAAGAACGTTGTACGTCAGAAAGGTGCTCAGCATTACCCAAGGAGCTCAAACGAGCTTTCGAAGCGAAAGCTGGCGTTGCGGCCATGGACAAAGCTGCGATCAGCAAAGTCTTTTTCATGTTTAAATCCTTTTCAAAAGTTAAACTCTTTTATATCGCGAGCCGAAAATCGACTCGCGATCCCAGACAGCCTTCGACTTAGAAGTTGTAAGTCAAAGAAGCGTTTGTCAGGAAGTTCGGGGAATCAGTTCCAACAGAACCGCTGCTTGCAGCTGCGAACAAAGTATCAATTGTGAACTTGTTCAGTTTGAAGCCAGCACCGGCAGCAATTGTTGTATTGCTTGGCAGAGTGTCAGTTTTGCCGTTTGTCACTTTTGTGTTGCTCAAGAATGGCAAGACGTGACGAACGGATCCACGGAGAACCATCCAAGAAGCCGCATCAGCTTCAACACCAACGATCAGCGGGAGGCTGTTTGTCTCAGTCTTAACAGACGCGCCACCACCAGCTGGAGTGACTTTGTCAGTCGACATCAGGTAAGACACACCGTAGAAGAACTCAGCGCCTTCTGCTTTAGTTGTGTTGATCAAACCCAACTCGATATCTGTGTTGTCTTGTTTGTTACCGTCAGTGCCGGCAACCGATACTTTCGAACCAGTCATGCCATAACGAACGAAGTAGTGCATGTTGTCCATTTTATAGGCACCACGAAGATCGATATTGGTCCCGTTTTTCACGGCAACTTCATCGTCTGCAACTGCACCAGCAGGACCAGTGAAAGTGTCAGCTACGTAGCTGGCCTTGCCACCAAGACCGATTGTCGCGTCAGCTTCCCAAGCACCAGCAGCGGCACCCAAAGCAAGAGCGATATCGTTCGACTTACCAGACTTAACCATTGCAGCTGGGCCAGTGACTTCGTAGGCGGCCTTTTTGTCGGAGGTCAGATAGAAGAGGTTAGCACCCCAAGCGATCTCACCAGCGCGCGAGCCGTAGAAAATGTCGAAAGAGTTATCCATCGCGAAAGCATCAGCATTGATTCCAGAATCAGCAATAGCACCACCCAAAGCGGTGGACTCACGGTTTACATAGAAACCGAGGTAGTTGCCTTCGGAGATCTGACGAACGAATCCACCTTCAGCGCGTGGAGTTCCGTTTGCAGTACCGAATTCAACAGTTGCGTATTCACCGTGCATAGTCGCTTCGTATGGACGAGCGAATGTACGTTGAGCATCAGAAACGTGGTCTGCTCCGCCCAATGCGCTCAAACGAGCTTTCGAAGCGAATGCAGGCGTTGCGGCCATCGACAAAGCTGCGATCAGCAAAGTCTTTTTCATGTATCAATCCTTTCGTTGCAGTTCTAGGACTCTAGTAACTGAGTAATCCATTAACTTTCCATAACCTACAAAAGCGATGGTAATGAGCCCCATAAGCAAGATCAAGGCGAAAACAGAACACTGATTTTGCTTGCATGGCCAACTTGCTGAGAGTTTACGCAAAGAGTTTTGTGGTTGGAAAACATCACTCATCTTAATCAAGAGATTTGCAATCGGACTTTCATCCTTACTTTTTACCCTCAAGCCCCCAACACCAGACCACCCAAAAATCATCCAGAGAAAATCCATGAAACACTTAACTGTCGCGGGTTTCACGACGATCCAGATTTTCCACCAAGCTCATAAAAATGACTCTCGAGATCGACAATCACGCACCGCCGATTTGTGGTGGAAATACCACCGGGGTGAATCGCCTCACATCCATTCTTCAGTGTTTATTTTCGCACAGAGCCAAAGTCCGGTTTCTGCAACGCGAAATAATCTCTCTGATTTCGGTTCGACTTCATCTCGAAAACCTCGACCAAGGTCTTGGAAAACACGTCGAAAGATTCGTGTATCGTTTCCTCTCTTAATGGCGCTAGCATCGCATCTAATGAAGAAAAAGTTTGTACAAGGCCTTATTAAAAGACATCCCGATGGATTTGGTTTTCTGATTCCCGACGATAAAACAATTCCTGACATCTATATTCCCCGCCACTCCATGAACACAGTCATGTCCAACGATCGCGTGCTGGCCGAAATCGAAAAAGAAAAAGGCGGCGACCGTTTCCGCGGTGACATCGTTCGTGTGGTCAGCCGGGGCATCAAAAAAGTCGTCGGCGTTTTTGCCAAACTCAATGATCGCGAAGGTGTCGTTCGCGATGAAGGCAAGGGCTGGGGCGAGGACCTCCGAATCAAACTCGAGGACTCTAAAGACGCCAAGAACGGCCAGATCGTCGCCGCAGAGATTCTGAAGTATCCGGAGCCCGGCGAGAAGTTCACGGGCCGAATCGTCGAAATCATCGGCGATGTCGAAGATCCTCTCAATGACATCCGTCGCGTCGTTCACGGCAACAATATCCCCGAAGAGTTTCCGACCGAAGCCCTCAATGAAGCCAAACGCTTTCCCGAAGTCCCCTCCGAGAAAGACTTCGCGGGCCGGAAAGATCTGCGCGGCAAAAGTCTCATCACAATCGACGGCGCCACCGCGAAAGACTTTGACGATGCCGTCTTGGTGGAAACCAATGGCCAAGGATTCAAGCTGTATGTCGCCATTGCCGACGTCAGCCATTACGTCACCCTGGGAAGCGCCATCGACAAAGAAGCTTACCAGCGCGGGACGAGCGTTTATTTTCCGAACTTCGTCATTCCGATGCTTCCCGAAGCGCTCAGTAATGGTTTGTGCTCGCTGAACCCTCACGTGCCCCGCCTATGCATGGTCGCCGAAATGCAATTCGACTTTTCCGGCACTATGACGTCCTCGGAGTTCTATGAAGGCGTGATGGAAAGCAAAGCCCGCGTCACTTACGGACAGGCCCAAGAGATTTTGGATGGCACCGAGATTCCCGCCCTGAATCACGTCAAAGACGTCATCAAAAAGTGCTCGGACCTGGCAAAAATCCTGATGGCAAAACGTTTCCAAGACGGCTCTCTGGATCTGGAAATCCCGGAAACCGAGTTGCAGATCGACGGCTCGGGACGCCCCATCGACGTGATCAGATCCGAACGCCTCTTTGCTCACCGATTGATCGAAGAACTGATGCTCGCCGCCAACGTCGCCGTGGCCACCTTTCTGTCGGGCCGCAAGGTTCCTTCACTTTATCGCGTGCACGAACCACCGAATGAACTCGCGATTCGCCTGCTCGAACGCTACCTCGAAGCCTTTGGTGGCAAGACCCGCCTCGGCAGCGGCAAACTGCAAAAACGACTGACGGCAGCCCTCGAAGAATTCGACGGGAAACCTCAGGCACAAGTGCTGCACATCTTGACCCTGCGATCCATGTCCCAGGCCAAATATCAACCCGACAACCTCGGGCACTTCGGTCTCGGCTTTGAAAACTACAGTCACTTCACGTCACCGATCCGGCGTTATCCCGATTTGATCGTACACCGTCTGCTGAAAAATCAGGTCGTGCCGAATTCGAACTATCGACTGGTTCCCGAAGACGAGCTGGCGACGGCGGGAACCTGGCTTTCCTCGACCGAACAACGCTCGGTCAAAGCGGAACGCCAACTGATGGCCATTAAAAAAGCTCGCTTCATGCAGCAATTCGTCGGCAAGGAGTTCGAAGGACTCATCAGCTCGGTCACGCGCTTCGGCGTCTTCGTTCTGCTTCGCGAGTACGATATCGACGGCCTCGTTCGCGCTGAAGAGATCGGGAACGGTCGCTGGGAATTCGACGAGGACACTCTGAAACTCGTCGCCCGTGGATCCGGCAACTCGATCAGCGTCGGCGATACGATGAAAGTCATCGTCGCTGCCGCCGATCCCGTGGGCGGCCAGGTGAGCTTCGTGCCTGCCGATATGAAGGAAAGAGGCGTTGCCCGCGAACACGATTTCCGCTCTAATAAAAGCGACTTCCGAAAGTCTGACTCTCGCAAACCGTCTTTCAAAAAGGAGGATAAAAAACGTGGCCAATCGTCTTCGAATAAATCCTCTCGGAAAGACACTGAAAAACGCGGCGAGACTGAGAACGATCGTGGGAGTGTTCGCAAAGCACGGGTTTCACGAGGTGGCAAAAAAGGCTCGTCTGGGCCGGTTTCTGGTGGAAAGGCTCAACGCAAACGCCGACGTTGAAAAACTGAGCGTTCCGGAACGCATCCGGATGTCCTTCGAAGAACTGGGTCCCACTTTCGTCAAGCTGGGACAAGTTCTTGCGACTCGCCCCGATCTGGTTCCCGAAGAATATATCGCCGAGTTCGAAAAGCTCCATGACCGCGTTCAACCTCTGCCTTTCGAAAAAATCCAAACCATTCTTGAAGATGAATTCGGCACCGACCTAAAAGACGTCTTTGAGTTCGTCGATCCGAACCCTCTGGGCTCCGCCAGCATTGCGCAGGTTCACGCGGCCCGCCTCGCCACCGGCGAAAAGGTCGTTTTAAAAGTTCAACGCCCCGGCATCATCCGGAAAATCGCGGATGACCTGGATGTCCTTTATATGTTGGCCGAACTGCTCGAAAGATACCTGCCCGAAGCACGGCCGCTCAACCCCGTCATTGTCGTCAGCGAGTTCTTCAAGGCCTTGCAGCTGGAAACCAACTTCATCGTCGAAGCGAACAACCTTCGCCGCTTTTCCGAAAACTTTTCTTCGGAAAAAAATCCGGTCAATGCCGCCGTCAAAATTCCCAAGGTCTATTTGGAGCTGTCCACCGAGCGAGTCCTCGTCATGGAAGCCCTGCCGGGAATTCCGCTCAGTCAGGACAATGCCCTCAGACAAGAAGGCGTCGATCCACACGAGATCATCCGGATCGGCCTTCGAACTTACCTCAAAATGGTTTTCATCGACGGATTCTTTCATGGCGACCTTCATGCTGGAAACGTCTTGGTCATGCCCGACAACAAAGTCGGCCTCATCGATTTCGGCGTCGTCGGGCGATTGAACCCGAAGACCCAGGCGTCGATCGCAAATATGCTCTTGGCTCTTTCCAAAGAAGACTATGACCGCTTGGCTTTGGAATACGTCGATCTCGCTCCCTTCACCGACAAGGTGAATGTTGAATTGTTCGCCCGCGAGCTCCGAGAACTGATCGCGCCCTTCTTCGGACTCACGCTCAAAAATTTCAATGCAGGCAAAGTGTTGATGAGTTCGGCCTCAATCGCTTCGCGCCATCATCTGACCGTTCCGGCGGAACTGATGATCTTTTTCAAATCGATCGTCGCGATCGAAGGCCTTGGCCGTCGCATCGACAAGGATTTCGATTTCCTGCAGGCCTCCCTGGAATTCACCGGCGAGATCGTCAAGCATCAGCTCGATCCACAACGGCTTCTCACCGACTTCGGGCAACTCATGCGCGAATCGGGGCATTTGATCAATGCCCTGCCCAGACAGCTTTCGTTCCTGCTCAGAAAAATGAATTCGCCGGACTATGCCCAACGCCTGGATGTTCCCGCGCTGGACGATCTGAAAAAATCGGTCGAAGTGTCCTTCAACCTGCTTTTTTTGGGCGTCATCATCGGCTCGCTGATCGTCAGCGGTTCGCTGATCTACGCTTTCCCCGGAGATTTCCACAGGATCTTGGGAATGCCGACCTTGAGTTTCATTTTGTATTTCATCGCGGGAGTTTTGGGCATCGTCGGTTTTTTCAACTATATCCGTAAGCCCTGAACCGATCGCAGCGGCCTCTTACGAAAGGACATCGCGTGCAGCCTCTTTATTATGAACTCAGCGTCCTCGCCAAAGCCGTGCAATTCAAAAACTTGTCAGCGGCGGCCTTGCACGTCGGACTCAGTCAGCCCCAGCTCTCGCGGATCATCGCCAGACTCGAAGACGAACTGAAAGTGGTTTTGCTGGATCGCTCGGCCCGCAGGAAATCGGGTTGGACCAAGTCGGCCCTGCAGATCGCCCACATCTTTGAGCAAACAAACGCCCGCATGGAAGGCGAGATTCTTTCCGTCACTCATCGCGAAATGGTCGACGAGCTGAATGTCGGAACACTCGAAGGACTGGCGCATGTCGCCCTCGAAACCTGCCGAGCTTGCTTTGAACGAGTCGGCATCAAAAGAATCTCGCTCAACATTTATGACCTCAGCGAACTTGAAGCGAATTTTCTCTCGGGCGATCTGGATCTTGTTTTTACATCGAAAAACCCAGGACGGCAGAAGTTCCGCAATCTCGAGGAACTGGGTTATCAAGATCTGTCTCTGGTAAAATCGAATCGTCGCTTCGGACTCTATTCACCCTTCGAATTCAAACGAGCACCCCGCAAAGAGCTCGAAGCGTTCGAGCATATCCTGGTTTCAAATTCTCTCGCCATCAAACGAGAGTGGCTCCGAGAAATCGGTGGAACCGGCACCCTGCCCTCCGAGCCCAAAAGAAGCCGCACCGAAGAAAGCGAGCCTATTTTGCTGATCGGTTCAGAACTGCTGAGCCCTCCCCTGTGGAGTCAGATTCGCCAGGCCGCGATCTTGGATTAGACACTTCGAAGTGTCTCACGAAGGCTTCTTATCGGTTCCGGGACTTGCTTTTTTCCCGTGCATTTGAGGCAATAGAGACAGATGTCATCCAATGAGCTTCTTTCCGGTGATGTGGTTCTGCTGCTTGAAACGGATGCCCGGTTCGAGACGCCGGTCCGTGAGGCCTTGGCAGAGATCGATCCCAAGCTCAACCTCCTCGTCCTCCCAAAAATCGAAGACGTCGAACAAGCGCTTCGCAAAGAGTCGCCGAAACTTGCACCAGAGGCCGTGATCAAATGTCTCGTCCTTCCCGCCGAGGCCTCTTCTAAACCCGAGACCCTGAAAACAAACCTTCCCGGAGTCTCTCTACCCGCCATCCTTGTCACCTGCTTTGAGCATTCGGAAAAGCTGGTGAACGATTGGGCCGGCAGCGGTGTTTTCAATCTGCTGCCGAAACCTTACGATCCCTTGCTCTTGAAGCAGCACCTTCGCATCGCCCTGAAACCGTCGGAACCGCCGAAAGATTTTGCGACTCATAATTTGAAAACCTCAGCCCGGATCGAAATGCTCAAAGAGATCCCCATGGAAGCGGTTTCCGAAGTCGGCATTGTCACGCGCAGTGACCGAGAAGTTCCCCTGGGAAGGGTCACAAAACTTTACGGAAAAATCTTCGAGTGGAAAGAACGAGTCAGTGTCTATGCACGAGCCTTCGATCAACGCCCTCACCCCACGAAGGAAAATGAAAAGTCAGTCTATATGACTTGGTTTGGCGTCGCGCGGGAACAAATGCTGCAAATTCGATCCCGCTTTCCAAAAGAACAGACGCCTCTCTCCTGGCGACCAACGGCGGTCGCCTCCCCAAAGGTTTCCTTTCTGATCGTTGGGGATCCAAGTGCTCCGGGAACCGAGCTTGCGGGAACCCTCACCAGAAACTTCTCGAATGCCGAAGTCCTCTCTCTCATGGATATTCCGGGGCCGACCGTCCCGCTGCCTCAGCCCCTTGACGCTGTCCTCTTTCATCGCAGCCTGACCGAGGCCGTGCTCAAGGATGTCCGCTTCAAAGATATTCCTAAGATTCTGATCGCAACTTCCGTTCCAATCGATGAAGAACTGCGAGCCGATGCCAATATCGGAATGGATCTGGTCACACTCCCCACGGAGCGAGTCAGTTTTTTCAAAAAATTTTCCCTGCTTTTCCCGAAGCTCAAGACGGACTCGGATCTCACCATCCAAAGCTTCAAATGGTCGGAAGCCCTTCATGTCGGTCAACCCATCGACATCACCGAGCTGAGTGAAAGCGGACTCACGATGAAATATGAACGGCCGCTCGCCGCCGGCTCGATTCGTCGGTTCGTCCTCTGGCAACCGGTCGAGGCAGGCATTCCCCTGCTCACCGCTCGTTGCTACCTGAGTCGCAAGGATCCTTCCGGACAGGACCTCAATTATTTTGTTTTTTTTGGAATGTCGGATACGGAAATCAAACACATCCGCGTTTGGATGCGGGATCACTTCATTCAAGATAAAGCCAAGTCACAATAAAAAAAGGTCCGGACCCCCACAAAGGAGATCCGGACCCACTTGTTCAGATTCTTAACCCAACAGTTTCAAGGCCAACTGAGGGATTTGGTTCGCCTGGGCGAGAGTCGAAACACCGGCCTGGATCAGGATGTTGTTTCGAGCCATCTCGGAGCTTTCCGCAGCGACGTCAGTGTCGCGGATACGGGAGTTCGCCGCCGACATGTTCTCGTCATAGATCAGCAAGTTGTTCGATGTCGATTGCAGACGGTTCTGCATGGCACCGAAATTCGCGCGGATCGCGTTCACCGATGTGAGCGCTTCATCGACGATTCCCAAGGATTGCTGGGCACCCTGCTTGGAAGCCAAAGATTCGGCCACCAGACCAAGAGCTTCGACCGTCGCGTTTGCTGCACCAGCGTTGAAGGAGATCCGGTCTTTGAAGGCGTCGTTTTGCACGCCGACCTGGATATCGATCACTCCGCCCGTTCCGTTCAACAGATCGAATCCGTTGTACTGGGTGCTTTCAGTGACACGCTGAATTTCAGATTTGAGCTGCTGATATTCCACGTCGAGGAACTTCCGCTCGGTATCTCCGATGGTATCGGAGGCGGCCTGAACACCGAGTTCACGCAGACGGATCAGCATGTTTGAAACTTCGTTCAAACTGCCCTCGGCGATCTGCACGAGAGAGATCCCATCGTTGGCGTTTCGGTTCGCCTGACGAAGACCGCGGATCAAACCTTTGAGGTTCTCGCTGATCGCGAGACCCGCGGCGTCGTCCGCCGCTTGGTTGATCCGTTGACCCGAAGCCAATCTCGCCATCGATTTGTTGGCGTTGATCTGGGTCATGTACAAATTCTTTTGCGCATTCAGCGCTGACACGTTGGTCGAAATCCTGAGCCCCATGCTCGTTCCTCCTTGCATGAGCCATCATCCGTGACGACCGCCATTCCTTTTGGCTTCCGATGCATCCGTGCACCGGTTAATTTTCTTCACCTTTCTCAGATCGGAACGTTTGTTTCCGATTTAGAGTCCAGTTTTACAAAAAACGACAAACTTAATGACAAGTATTTGGGTGGGAAATTCAGGACGAGAAATGAGCCGCGATTCCGATCCCATCATCCATGACGGATCTCGCGAAAGCTTTCCATTCTGGAAAACCAATGTCCTGTTGTCGCGAAGATCGCGACCTTTCGGTCCGGCGATTCGCTTTGATGCACACGGTTTCATCCGTGCCAGATCTTTCAATCAAACATCCCCGGATTTCTCCGTGGATTTTGTTTCCGAAAAAAATGGGGTCGGTTTAACGCGACCCCAAGTCGCAGGAAACAGATACTAGGTCAGCTCCGCAAACAGCGGCCTTCGCTTTCGAGGGTGTCCGAGATTTTTCTGGAAGAGAAATCTGGAACCCGGGTCAATCGGTCAAGGATCAGGCGGTCCCCGAAGGGACCCCCTCACCCATCATCATCCGAACGACTTGTTCAAGAGCCCAAGCGCAGTATTCGCTTGCTGATTCGCTTGCGCGAGAACCGAGGTTCCGGCTTGCAGCAAGATATTATTTTTTGTCATTTCAGATGTCTCTTCAGCCACATCCACGTCTCTGATACGGGAGTTCGCTGCGGACATATTCTCCAAGCTGACTTGCAGGTTACTGACAGTCGATTGGAGTCGGTTCTGGATCGCACCAAAGTCGGCACGCATCGCGGACACGCTCACGATGGCAGTGTCGATGGCAGCCAACGCGTTTTGCGCGGAAGCTTTATCGGACACGCTCGAGAGGTTCACACCCAGAGCCGCGGAGTTCGCATCGGCCTTAGAGGCATCGAAGGAAATCCGGTCAATTTCAGGATTATTTCTGGTTCCGACTTGGAAATCCAAGATCGATCCCGTTCCCGCCAAGAGCTGAGTTCCGTTGAACTCGGTTCCTTCGGCGACCCGGTCGATTTCAGACACCAGCTGGTCGTATTCCACGTTCAGGAATTGGCGCTCAACCGGTCCGATGGTATCGGAAGCTGATTGGACGGCAAGTTCTCGGAGTCGAATCAAGATCGAAGAGATCTCGTTCATCGAACCCTCTGCAACCTGGACCAGCGAGATCCCGTCTTGAGCGTTTCGAGCGGCTTGTTTCAAGCCTCGAATTTGTGCTCTCAAGTTTTCGGAGATCGCGAGTCCGGCAGCATCGTCGCCGGCGCGGTTGATACGGAACCCGGAAGAGAGCTTTTCCATACTCTTATCCAAGTTGATCTTTGTTCCCCACAAGACACGCTGCGAATTCAGCGACGCCGTGTTGGTATTAATTCGAAGACCCATTTTTCCTCCTCCTTGAAGAATCGCGACCTCAATCCATGAGATCGAAGGAACTCTTTATGAGTTCCATGGGTGATATTCCACTTACCTAACTGATCGGAAACGTCTCAAAATGCTTGAGTCACTTTGAGATAATCTGGACGGAAGTCCCTTAAAACCAGAGAAAAACAAGACCATCGTCTTGAAACACAGCCGAATCCGCACCTGTTAACCTCATAGACAGGTGGCTGGCGAATCGCAGTTTTCCATCTCTAATATAAGGACAAGACCGTTTCCGCCTGGCACCCGGCTTGCTTCATTGATCTGTGAGGTGGCTCCTATGAAAGTCTCTCGCTTCTTGCGATGGCTCCCCGTTTTCCTTGTTCTGCTCGGCGCTCAGAAGGCTCTGGCGGCGGCTCCCTTTACCCAGTTCGGACCTTGCGGGTGTTTCTGGGATAACAGCACAAAAAATTATCCTCAAAACTCGGTCACCGAGGGCCTCTTCTCGACCACGGTTCGATATCAATGCGGCTATCTCTGCAAAGACAAGGAAGGTCGAACCCACCACCTCCTAGCCGATCACGAAGTTTCTTACCGGGGCAAAGAGATCGGAAACGAAGTCGTCTGCGAAGGTCTCGCTTATCCCGCCCATGACAACCCGACGGGAGAAGGTGGCCGCTGGGTCAACTACTTCTGGGACGGCATCACTCGCGCCTTCGATGCCCGACAATCGGCAAGCCCGACTCTTCAACACTGGTCGCAAACTGCCTGCCAAGGAAGTCCTCTGCTCCAAAGTAGCAACCGAGGAATGACGTCCTCCGAGATCGACCAATTCAGAAGCGAAGTTCAACTTCCGGCTTTCGCTCGCAACAAGCCTCAGGAAAAAGTCTCTGCAAAAAAACTGGATCCGAAAATGAAAGACCTCTGCCAACTGACCCCAAGACAGCAGCTCTTCATCGAAGGTCAAAGTGATTCCGATCTGTGTTCCGCACAGAAGGTCTCTTCGATGAAATCCCGGCTCGAACAGATCCGTTTGCGACACCTGATCGTCAGAGACGCCGACGAGTCCCTGCAAAGTCTCGAAGAGACGACAGCTCTTTTGCTCTGCCCTTACGCAAGCTCGATCCCCTCTCTCGCCTCGCTGAAAACCCTCGGCGACAAGCTGGCGAAGCCATTGAGCGATCATCGCCCGGACCTTCTGCAAGAGTTTGCCTGCACTCTGGGTCTCCGTGGGATGAGCTGGTCTCTTCTGCCGAAGGCCCTCAAAGACTCCTTTGAAGAGTAATCCGAGGACCTAGGTCCAGCCCCCCCTTCGCCAAGCGCCAGGATTCGTTTACTATTTAGTAAACGGAAGGGTTTACCGTGTCACAGAGCTCGATTTATCAATTCACCGACTACAAAGCCTATGTGAATGAATGGGTCAGTGCCCAACCCAAGCAAGGGTTCGGAGAATACCGCCGAATGGCGACCTCTCTGCAGATCTCAACGACGATGGTGAGTCAGGTCTTCAAAAGCGACAAGCACCTCAGCCTCGAGCTGGCTTCTGATCTGTGCGACTATCTGCGAATGGACGAGGACGAAACCGAATACTTTCTGCTCCTCGTGGATCATGCGAGAGCCGGCAGCCACAAGCTGCAAAAACGTTTCGAACGACAGATCAAGGCCCGACAAGAAAAAGCCAAGAAACTCGAAAATCGCGTCAAGGCCACGGAACTCGGCATCGAGGAAAAGTCCGTCTTTTATTCGAGCTGGATTTATCAAGGCGTCCGGATGCTCACAGATCTGCAGGAGTACGACGATGCCGATGCCATCGCCAAACGTCTGAACCTGCCCAAAAATCAGATTCAAAAGGTTCTCGATTTTTTGATTCAGAATCAGCTCGTCATGAAAGAACGAAACTCCTTGAAGTTAGGCAACGCCCGCACCCACGTAGGAAGTTCGTCCCCTCTGGTCAGTCGGCACCATCAAAACTGGCGCCTGCAGGGTCTGACGAAAATGGTTCAAGCGGACGAAGATCAGTTCTTTTACACGGCTCCCATGACCCTCTCCAGCGAAGTCGCGAACTGGATCCGACAGGAGCTCCCCTCCATCGTCGAGAGAATCAATGCGAAGGTCATTCCCTCACCGTCGGAAACGGTCCGCTGTCTGAATATCGATTGGTTTGAATACTGATCAATACTGGCGAAGATTGCGATGCTTCATCCAGGCGCCAAGTTCTTCGGCATCGACCGTGCCTTGAGTTTCCCACAGCAAAGAGACGAGATTTCGGATGGCGATATAGTCCGGATCAGTCAGTTTCATCGGGGCCGACAGCCTGTTTCCGCCTTTCAATCCGGGGATCGCCGACAAAGCGTGATGGCAGGACTTTCGTGCCTTCGCATAGGCCGACTTCTCCTGCGAGGTCAGTGACAAAATCGCCACTTCCGAAAGGCACTCATCCAAGTCGTCCTGATAGGACATCAAGCGCACGCCCATCACCAATTCATGCAAAATCAGCTTGGCTCGCTCTTCTTCCGAGCGCAGGTTATTGAACAAAAGCTCGTTAATCCACACTTCACCGCGATTCTGCAAAGCCAGTTGATCGGTCTTGAAATTCACACCGATCCGCTGTGAAGGCAGACGATCCAAACCACCAGGGATCAAATACCAACGACGCTCCTGCGAGATATGAACCAGATCCGAGGCCAAACGCGGATAAGATGCGGTCAAATTCACAAGGATCGGAAGGATCCTCGCTTGGAAGGCCGCTGAAGACCGAATATCACGGGCGTAACTTTCCAACAGCTTGCGCTCATAACCGTTTCCTCCGCCGCTATCGACACCGCCTTCGGAACGGGCCTCGGGAGCACCGGGAACCTGGATTTCTATCCTCTCGCGAACGACTTCCGTATTGGTGCCTTGGCAGGCCACCAACGACGAAAGGCTCAGCAAGAAAAGGAGAGAAAGCCCGCGTTTCACAGCTCGGTCTCCATTCTTTCGAGGGTTTTCAGGTCGTAGGACACTTCAATCATCTTGTTTTTCTTCCGGGATTCCGTCCAAACGATCTGACCATTCGTCAAATCGAGGTAGGCATTTTCCGGCTTCAGTTCTTTCGAGGTTTTTTTCTTTCGATCTTCGATGGTCACTGTCGGATTCTTCAGACGGTGCAACTGCTGCAACTGACTGCCGACGGTTCTTTCGCTTTTCACGGTCAGACAGATGTCTCCGCCTGTCTGGCAGGTGCGAATCTCCGCTCCGGCGAGCGTGTTCACTCCGCCAAGAACCGGAGCCGCGATCGCTCGCAGCCCCGGCATCAGAATCAGAAGGGTCACAATCAGGTTCTTCATCGGATTACTTGCACTCGCCTGTCAAAAGAGCTTCGGCATCACCACGAGGGAAGAGTCCACCAAGAGTCGAATCTTTCAAAGAAGCGGCGGTTCCACAGCTTGTCCAAGTCGCAGGCATGATGTTCCGCAGATCCTGAACCGGCTTCACGAAAGGAGCCATGATGTCCATATCAACTTTCATGACCTGGCCGTTCGCGAGAGTTTGATCCACCCGAACAACTCCGCTCAACATCTGATCGAACAAAGCGAGCTGCTGATCGGAATCAGTCGTGACTTCGGCACAGATCCCTTGGCTAAACATGAATCCGGGACGATTGGCGCGATTGCCTTCTTCTCCAGTGCGGCAGATCTGTTTTTGATACTTGATGACCCACTTCATGGCTGACGACAGATCGGCACCGATTTTTTTCACTTCCGCAAGACCGTTGTCCTGACGCAGTTTCAAAGCCTCGGGGAAAGAAGACAGTTTCGCGTAAAGATCCTTCGTGGAAATCTCGGAGTCAGCTTCTTCCTCACGCTCTTTGAAATACGGCTCGAGACCCTTCATCGAGTAGGAACTCAACAGAGTCACATAGAGCTGCTCGCCAGCCGCTTCTTGCTTGAGCACCAGCAGATCCGCCACGTTGACTTTCAAAGTCGCGATCTTTTCGGTTTCACAAACCACGTTGAAGCCACCCTCCTGGTTGTTCGTGGATGTGCAAGAACCGACCAAGTTTTCACGAATCGCACTTTCGAACACATGTGGGTTCAGGAAAATATCGAATTCCAGATTCGGATTCTTCGTCACGAACGCACGGAAATCCTGCAAAGCATTTCTGTAATCCGTCAGATAGTCTTGAATGCCATCGATCCCAGCGATCGGTTTCAAACCTTTGTCATCCAACAGAAAGTCTTTCAGCGGATGGGCCGGAAGTCCTTTGATGACCTCTTGAAGCTGCGAAATGCTGCCGTGATTTTTTGCATAGGGCTTCACACGGTTCAAGATCCCGCGGTTCACCATCAGTCGCTTCAGGAATGCGCGGTAAAACTGCGCCTTCTTGTCGTTGGGGTTCTTTTCCAAAGCCATCTCGAACGTGCGATCGGCAAGGTGGAATGTATAAGGGCCAACCAGCTGCTCACCGGCCTGGGTCAGCTCGTCGGCTGACATCTTGGATGTGGTGGTCACCTCGAGCATCTGTTTTTCAGACTTCTCGTCTTTCGACCCGCAGGCCGCCAGAGCGCCCATCAGAGCCGCACACATCAGAATTTTTCCAGTCATCGCTTTCATCTCAAACCTCCTCAAAAGGGTTATTTATTTCGAACACATCACGCAGTGTGTTATGCCCGAAGCAGGAACCCCTTTCGAGATCTCGTTTGTAAAAAGTAAGGCAGACTTTTAACTATTTGGTTAAAAGTCCCTTCCTTTTGCTCCATCAGACCTTCCTAATCCAAGAATCGTTCCTCAGATCGAATACAGCCGCTCATCACCCTATTTGATTTGAAGCTTTTACACAGTCCTCGTACCGGGAACCTTCTGTTTAAGGATCACCGACAGGCCGGAAAACGGCACAAGGCCCGTTCTGAATTTGAAGGTCGATTGACCCTGATAGGCCGGAAGCCGTAAGCCATATTCCATGGAAATTCGCGATCCCGTTCATGGTTCCGTCTACTATTCCGACCAAGAAGTCGCCGTCCTCGATACCCTCGAGTTCCAAAGACTCAGGAGCATCAAGCAACTTGGCTTTGCCGAGTTCAGCTTCCCCGGCGCCACTCACAATCGCTATCTTCATTCGGTCGGAGTCTGCCATCTGGCGGGCGTGTGTTTCGATTCCATCTTCAGGGCTTATCCTTTCCAAAAGCCATCGAACAAGATCCGCCTTCGCCAAGCGACCCGTCTTGCGGCTTTGCTCCACGACGTGGGTCACGGCCCTCTGAGCCACACCAC
>JAHBUU010000031.1 GCA_019637895.1 Pseudobdellovibrionaceae bacterium
AATTGCAATTTACGACGGCCGGAAGTCAAAAAATGGTTATCCAGTCCGGCGGCAACGTCGGCATTGGGACTACAAGCCCCTCTTTTCAACTCACCAACAGTGTGCAATCCAACGTCACGGATTCTACACCAATTGGACTTGCGGGAGCGAAAACTTTTGTCTGGGAAACTATGGCTGCGGAAACCAACACGGGCTATACAGCGGCGATTCTAAACAGCAGAAATGCTGCTACATCAAATGGACTGCTTCTGAAAACGACAGATGTTAGCTCAAGTACACGGATATTGACTGCGAACTCAAACGGAACAGATCGATTTATTGTTAGAGCAGATGGCAACGTCGGGATCGGAACTACGGCGCCTAAAGAAGCATTAGATATAAGAAGTGGACACATATTTCATACGGGCGGAGATCTCTTGCATCAGTTCAATGGCTATTATGACGGGGCGTTCAGGTATGCAGGTTACGGTGGGGGATCCAAGTATACAGGACACATTCGTTTTGTGCCTGCCACCGGAAATATATCTTTTGAGACGTCGACCGCCGCTGGCGTTGTTGACGCCTCCGCTGTTATGCAAACCAACTTATCTATTCTGTCATCGGGGAATGTGGGTATCGGGACTACAGGCCCAGCGGATAAACTCCATGTTGCTGGCGACATTCGCGTGGGAACAGGAACCACTGGTTGCGTGAAAGATGCTGATGGAACCGTTATTGCCGGAACATGCTCTTCTGACGCGCGTTTTAAGACAGATATCGAACCCTTAGGTAGCAGACTCGAACAAGTGTCGCAATTACGCCCAGTCACCTACAAGTGGCGCTCCGAGGAATTTCCTGACAAACACTTCGGCCATGAGACTGAAACCGGTCTTATTGCTCAAGAGGTTCAGCAAGCCGTTCCTGAGTTGGTTGCTGAGGATGAAGAAGGCTACCTCAAAGTTCGTTTTACAGAACTCAATATCTACATCCTCCAGGCTGTTAAAGACCTCTACAACCGCATTCTTGGCATCGAAGACCATCAGGCAACCCAAGACCGTCGAATCGCGAATGTCGAAGCTGCCAAGGCCAATAAAGCAGAAATAGAAACCCTTAAGGCTGAGAACGCCAAACTGAAAGCCGACGCTGCGAAACAGAAACAAGAGAGCGACGCAAAAATTAAGGCTCTTGAGGAACGATTCGAGCGTCTGGAAAAATCGCTCAAATCAAAATAAACACCACTTTCATCGTTGCCATTCCGAACCGGACACAAAAAATGTGTCCGGCCTCATTTCTGAGGCCGGACTTTGAGAAAATCGGCATCGAAAAATCATCGTGCCGATAAAAAATCGGACACGATTTCGGACACGAAATCGACTTCGATTCCTGTGTCCGAAATTTCAAAAAAACGCCGTTTGTGTCCGACCAGTGTCCCTTTTATTTCCAATTTTTCGCAAAAATCGGGAAATCGGACACGAAAAACACCGGACACAAGCAACGTTAAGCCGGGCCAACGAGCCGCAGAACAGGCGTTTTGATCTCGTTTGCGATCAAATTTTCCTCCTGTTTCACTGCTGGTGCCTGATTTTCCGAAGGTGTTGGTGGCGGGGTACCCCCAAACGACACGATATTGACCGCTTTAGCGAGATGCTCGGGGGTCAAATGGGCGTATCTTTGGGTTTCCTCGAAGCGCGCATGCCCCAGAAGCTTCTGGAGGTCGTATAGACTTCCGCCGTTCATCACGAAATGCGACGCGAACGTGTGGCGCAAATCGTGAAAACGGTAGCGGTTCGTAAGACCCGCGCGCTTCTGCGCTCGCTGGAAATACCAATAAATGTGCCCCTCATCGAACGGCTTTCCGTAGGACGTACAAAACACATATTCCGGGTGCCAGTTGCGGTTCCTTATCTCCGTGAGTGCTTGTCTTACGACATCGCTCATGGGGATTCGTCTCTGCGAGTTGCGCGTTTTGGTTCGATCCGCAAGCCCATTGTGTCTTCGGATACGTCCTTTTTGTTGATGAAAAACAACTCGGCCGCGAATCCATTTCATGCTGCGATCATCGAACCGTATGTGAAAAGTCCGACGGCGGGTTCGGAAAACTCCGGCGTTGGAATCGCGACGAAACAGAATGGTGTCGACACGTGGGTGGTTGATTTCGCGGAAAGCATTTATGCCTATTCGCCGATTCAAGCTCAGGGATATTGGACTTATCTTGAGCGTGATGGGAACAATGCGTTCGGACCTTTTCTCTACGGAGAAAAAAGCCGTGGGACTTATACGGCAAAGGCCGCCGTTCAATCCGGTGATGATCTCTTTAATATCGTCGCTCGTGGGTATCACAGTGGGTCCGGTTACAATGATGCCGCAAGGATCAGTTTTATAGCTTCACAGAACTATACGAATACGGCCGGAGGAGGCTCCATCCAGTTCGCCACGGCTGCAAACAACACGACGACTCCGATGACACGGATGACGATCGACAATGCGGGGAGGGTCGGGATCGGGACGGCTAGTCCCAGCTACAATCTGGCTGTTGCTTCCGCAGGGCCGTATACCATCATTTCGAATGAAAATACGGCTGCGGGGGGAGCGGATTGGAGATGGTATTCGTCTTCGTCGAGCGCTCCCCTCGGAGCAAATGCGATGTGCTTCGGTCAGTCAACCTGTCATCTGTCGTTATATGGGTCGGGCAATGCGACCTTGACCGGTACTCTCACTCAGAGTTCGGATGGACGGTTGAAACGAGATATCTCTTCAATCGGAGGGGCTCTTGATTCGTTGTCGGGAATCGAAGGTGTGACTTATTACTGGAAGGACTCGAGTCGTGAGCAATCCCGACAGATCGGACTCATCGCCCAAGATGTTGAAAAGGTCTTTCCAGAGGCCGTTAAAACGGACACGCAAGGAATCAAATCCGTGGCCTACCAAAATTTGGTCGCTCCGATCATCAATGCGATTCACGAGATCCGAAACTGGATGCTTCAGGTCGATGAGCGAGTTCTCTCTTTAGAAAACGAAAACAGACAGCTCAAAGCAAAAAGCTCCGCAATGGAAGCTTATCTCTGCGAGAAAGATCCAGCGGCGCCTTTCTGTCGTCCTTGATGCAAATCAGAACAAATATCGTCGGAACGAGACGCTGGAAATCAACCCCAGTCCGGCCATCGTCGTCAGCATAGAGGATCCTCCATAGCTGAGCAGGGGCAGAGGAACCCCGACGATCGGCAAAAGTCCGATGACCATACCGATGTTCACGAACATATGCCAGAAGACATAGCCAAGGACCCCGACACAGAGAAGGGCTCCGAATTTATCACGGGCATTCATGGCGATACGGATAATGATCAAGAACAAAAAGCAAAACAGTCCGACGGTGAGCACGGATCCCACAAAGCCGTGTTCTTCGCTGAGCACGGAATAGATGAAGTCGGTGTGGCGCTCGGGCAGAAACTCGAGCTGAGATTGGGTTCCTTGTTTGAACCCTTTGCCGAAGAACTTGCCAGAGCCGACGGCAATTTTCGACTGGATGCTATTATAACCCGTGCGCAGAGGATCGCTCTCGGGGGAGATAAAGGTCAGAACCCGATTTTTTTGATAATCGCGAAGAACGAAATTCCAGGCACCCCAAATGCTCACCAGACCCAAGACGATCGCGCCGGCAAGGATGGTTTTCCGCACTTTGGTGAACATCACCATCGTCGCACCGATGGCGAGCAGGGTGAGCGCGGTTCCCAGATCCGGCTGCTCGACGATCAGGGTGAAGGGGATGCCCAGGAACAGCATTGGAACCAGCAGCTCGCGAAACCCCATCCCGTGTCCGAGCGAACTTCGGGTCGAGAGGACTTTTGCAAGCACCATGATCAAGGCCAGCTTCATTGTCTCGGATGGTTGATAGCGGAAAAAACCGAGATCGATCCAGCGCTGAGCGCCCAAGGCCACCTTTCCGAAGAAGGTGGTAAAGATGATCGCGCCCAAGTTCAGGAAGTAAACCAGATAGGCGACCTTCGCGACCACGGCGTAGTCGATCAAAGTGACGATGAAGAAGATGCACCAGCCCGCCACCAACCAAATGATCTGATTCACGAACAAGGGAGCGACGTCGCGGGAACTTGGCCCATGAGTCGCGCTGTACAGGTTGATCAGGCCGATGATGTTGAGAGCGAGAATGATGAAGATGAAATTCAGATCAAGCCGCTTGAGCAGTGTTCGTTCTTCGACTTGAAAGCTGGACAGCTCCATTTACTCTCCTTCCGAGGTTTCGACGGGCTCGATCGGTTTGAGAGCCGACGGGGCGATCGGTTTTTTCTTCGTCGCCTCGGCGATGATTTCGGGATGGTACTTCTGGAAGTATGCAAGGACGATGTCCCGAACGATCGGCGCCGCACCGGTGTTTCCGTGACAGGAGTGCTCGGCCAAGACGGCCACGGTGATTTCGGGCTTATCCCACGGAGCCCAGCCGATGAACCAGCCGTGGTGGCGCAGATGAACCGGGCGGGATTCGCACTTCACATAAATCTGATCTGCGGAAAAGCCCATGACCTGAGCGGTTCCGGTTTTTCCCGCGATTTGGACGCCAGGCACTTTCCAAAAACGAGCCGTTCCGGATGTTCCGTTCGCCACTCTTCGCATGGCTTCCTTGACGACCTTGAAGGTCGCCGGATCGATGCGAACGCCAGTGTCTTGAATTTGTGTCAGATCCCGTTCGACCTTGGGGTGTTCTTCGCGGACGATGCGGCCGTCCTGATCGACGATCTTGCGAACGACGAAGGGTTTAACCACTTTGCCTTCGGTGCCGATGGCGTTATAGGCAACGGCCATTTGCAGGGGCGTGGCTTCGACGAAACCTTGTCCGATGGCGGCACTCAGGTTTTCCCCTGGCTGCCATTCTTCGCCGATGGCGCGTTTTTTCCATTCAGCACTCGGCATGCGTCCAGCGGCTTCTCGGCCGACTTCGACGCCGGTCTTGCGGCCGATTCCGAGAGGGTGAATGTAGTTGTACATTTTGTCGATGCCCAGAGCGACACCCATCTTATAGAAGAAAACGTTCGAGGATTTTTCGAGCGCTTCAAAGACTGTGATGTTCCCGTGACCGCCTCTCAAGTGATCGTGGTAGGGGCGACCGCCGAAACGGAAAACGCCGGGAGATGGAACGATGGTCGTCGGCGAAATGACTTTTTCTTGCAGGGCTGCCAAGGCCACGAACGGTTTGAAGGTCGATCCTGGGGCCGTGAAATCCTGAATGACTTTGTTCCGGAATGGTTTGAATGGATCGTTGATCAGTTTGCTCCAAACCTGTGAGGACGGCGGTCCCGCAGCGAATTCGTTTGGATCGAACGAAGGATTGTTCATCCACGCCAGAATTTCACCGTTTGATTTCATAGCGACCAGGCCACCGATCCGATCCAGTTTCAGCATTGCCTGATTGGCGGCTTCTTGGATGTCACGATCGATGGTGAGGACGGCATTGTGTCCATGGATGGGATCTTTGTCCTTGATCTGTTCGCCGTAAACGTTCGGTGTCTGCGACGCCGTTTCTCGCCCGTGGGCATCCACTTGGGTAAAGCTGATGCCGTCGACTCCACGGATGTCGGATTCGAGGGACTCTTCGAGTCCGGCTTTGCCGATGATGTCACCTTGCTCGAATTTCCATTGGCCCGAGTAAAGTTCGTTCAGGCGCGGGATCTGGCGTTTCGAGATCTCGCCCACATAACCGAAAAGCTGGGCACCGTTGGTCTTGAGCGGGTAAGAACGCAGGATGTTTTCGCGGATCTCGAGACTGGGGATCTCGAGGCGGATGCGCTTCAGCCGGAAGACCTCGTCGCGGGACAGGTTTTCTTTCAGACGAACCGGTGCGAAAGGACCATTCTGTTTTTTCGATCTCTGGATTCGTGCGACGAGCTTGTCCGGCTCGACTCCGAGAATCGGAGACAGGCTTTTCGCCAGAGCATCGAGATCCGTGATGTACTGCGGAGAAGCGAGAGCTTCGAAGCCGGGCAGGTTTTCGACGAGAACCCGTCCTTCGCGATCAAGCATCAGTCCGCGTGGGGCAAGAATCTTGGATTGCTTGATGCGGTTTTTTTCCGAGAACTGTCTGAGCTCGGTCCCGGTCATGATCTGCAAATACCACAGACGGCTCAGGACGATGAGAAAGGTCAAAGAGATCGCGATGTAAAAGATCTTGTACCGATTCCAGTACTCCTTCGCCTCGTCCGGATTGCTGATGTACTCATTCATACATAGCTCCTTTCACGATCAGAGGGATCGAGTGACGAGCGGTCCACTTTCATCATCAGCCAGTAAATCACGATGGCGGCCGGAGCGGACCACAGGATCACGACCAAGCGATCCAGCGGCAACCAAGCCGTGCGGATCGGTTCAAGGATGGCTGACAGAATCATATAGATGACCTGGAAGGCGGTGACCGAGGCGGCTCCGGCAATGACGAAGTAAGGCATCCCCGTCCAGAAGACCCGCTCTTTCACCCGACGGATCAGGACATAAAGGATCATCAGCGAGAAGAGCATCATCTTCAGCGGCATCGCCGTGAAGGAGGTCGCCAGCAGTCCCATCAGATAGATCAGCAAAATGGTTTCACGCTCATTGCGATAAACGGCGACCCAGACGATCAAAAGCAGCCAAAAGGGCGGCGCTGGCAGACTGGAGATCAAATTCGGCCAGATCACGGTTTGAACGCCGCAGATGAGCACGGTCATGATCAGAGGAGCGAAGATCCGCCACAGGCGCTTCTTCCACATGGTCTATTTCTCCTCTGCAGCCGACGGTTCGGTTTGCTGCTGGGCGACCTGGGATTCGAGATCGACGAGTTGGGCGTTGGTGACGATGAAGACCTCTTCGACTTTCGCCGGATCGACGATGGGCTTGAGTTCGACTTTCAAAGAGACGCTGACGGTCTTGCTCTCGACGGATTCGACGACCGCGATCGGGAAACCTTTTGGAAAGATATTGTCCAAGCCGCCGGTGACGACGAGGTCGCCTTCTTTCACGTCTTCAGTGCGTTCGATGTATTTCAAGCTACAGCCGCCGGCGCCGCGTCCTTCGACAATGCCGTGGGCGCGGGTTCTTTGAACGATGCCATCGACCACGGCGTAGCGATCGGACAGCAGCATGACATGGGCGGTGGTGGTGGTCGGACGGAAGATGTAACCCAGAACGCCCTTCAGGGTGATGACGGCTTGGCCGTTCTTGAGGCCGTGGTCCGTCCCTTTATTGATGGTGAGGGTGCTGTGATCGGGAACGAGATCGCGACCGACGACTTGGGCCGCGACGAGTTCCATCTTGGTGCTCTGTTTGAAATTGAGAAGTCCCCGTAGCCGATCATTTTCCAGCCGGAGTTCGTTCATCGACTCCAGGCGAGTGATGAGTTCGCTGTTCTGATGACGAAGATCCGTATTGTCTTTTTTGATCCCGATGAGATTCAGATAAAGAGAGGCGGTTTCTCTCACGCCGCGGCTGAAGCCGTCGAAGACGGATTGCACCGAGCTGGCCATGAGCTGAATCGGCTCGTCGAACCAGATCGTCTCCGTTTGTTTCTGCTCCATGTTAATGGAGAGAAGCGGCAACGCGATCACGATCAAAAAGAAGATGATTTTTTTGAGATCGATATTCAAGAAGTTCAAAGTAGGTCCCTCAAGTGAAAAGGCTCTCAGAACTGGGAATCAAGATCAACACTTTCCACTTGAAATTCCCCAACTTCCAAGGTCTCATCGGAACTCGTTTTCCAAGGAGAAAAATCATGAGCGACAATATGGCGACCAACCTGCGCAAGAAGCTCGGCGGGCGCAAGATCACTTCGAAGATCATCGGCTACACCCTTCTGGGCGTGATCGGGCTCGTCTTCATCTTCATGGGAGAGTTCAGTGGACGCGGGTCGATGGGAATCGGTTCCGTCGCACGAGTGAATGACTCTCTGATTTCGGCAGCCGACTTGGACAACGAGGAAAAGCGGGTTCAAGAGTACTACTCCAGCCTCTTCGGTGGCTCGATGGATCTCGGTCCTCAGAAAAACATGGTGCGTCAGCAGGCTTTGGAAAGTCTGATTCGTTCCGAGTTGGCCTCTCAAGGTGCTCGCTCTGAAGGCATTCGTGCCTCTGACAGCGAGATCCGGGACACCATCATGAAGGACATCACGGTCTTTCAAGAGAACGGCCAGTTCATGCGCGATCGTTACATGGGGTATCTGCAAGCCATGAGAATGAACGCGGGGGATTTCGAGAACCGACTCCGCAAAGAGATTGAAACGATCCGGGTCCGTCAGTTGCTCGAAGCCTCGTCCTTCCCGACCTCGATGGAAATGGACAAGCTCAAGGAACTCCAGTCGACCAAGTTGAACGTGGCCTTTGCACAGATCGACTCGGAAAAACTCACTCGTGACGGGCAGCGCATCTCAGCGGATGAAGCGTCGAAAGCCTTGGCCGATGCTGATTTCCTGAAAAAGGCCGAAGAGTATTTCCAAGCCTACAAAGCGGACTGGTCTTCGCCGGAGACGGTCACGGCTCAGCATATTCTGATCGCTTTCCCGACCGGCGTTCCTGATGCCGAAAAGAAAGCCCTCGAGAAAATCCAGCAGATCCGTGAACGGGCACAAAAAGAAGACTTCGGTCAGTTGGCTTCGCAGGTCAGCGAGGACCCCGGATCAAAAAGTAAAAAAGGTCAGCTCGATGCTTTCGGCCGTGGAAAAATGGTGAAGGAATTCGAGGACGCCGCATTTGCTCAAAAGATCGGGGAAATCGGAGCGCCGGTGAAAACGCCGTTCGGCTATCACCTGATCAAGGTCAGCGCCCGCACCGAAGCGAAAAATCCTGATTTCGCGACCGTCAAAAATGAAGTTGCCCGTCGTCTCATCGCTCGTGAAAAAATGGAGCAGGCCTTCAAAGCTCTCGATGAAGCTGTTCAAAAAGGCGACTCGGCCCAAGTGGATCAACTTTTGGCCAGCATGGGTGCTAAATGGACCGAGACCGGTCTTTTCGATCTGGCCAATGCCGTTCCGAAATTGCCACCAGGCCCTGTGGCCGAGGCGGCTTTCGAAGTGACAGCCGCTCAGCCGCTGTTGAACCGGGTGATTCGTGATGGCGGATCCCGCTATGTTCTCAAATTCAAAGAATCGAAAACGGATGCGGCCGCTCAGACGGTTGCGAACGCCACCGATTTAATGCAAAAACGCCGGGCCGAAGGGCTCTTCGGTGCCTGGTTGGAAAGCTTCCGTGGAAACTCCCGTGTGGATGTGAACCAGAAAGTTTTCCAGCAATAGTTCATGAGAACGCGATTCTTTCGCTCTCGTCAGTTGGAATTGTTTTTCGAAAGTCCTCAGGCTCAAACGGCCCGGGGACTTTTTTTTGATCTTGTTCTTGGCCTTGAGGGGCCGATCGATGCCGAGTCTGGGATGATCGTCAATTTGGTTCGGGTCGACGAGATCCTTGATCAACTGGCTCAGTCGTTGCGGGCGGCCTCGTGGTCCGACGAAGAGTCGGCACTGCGGTCTTTGTTTCCTTTGTTGGATTCTCTTTTTTTGAAACTCGCTCCGGCGGTCTGGGTTGAAATTGCCCTTCGTCGCGAGGGATCGGCTTGGAGTTTTTCAGGCTCTGATCGGGCGTCGATTCTGGTTTCCCATCAAGAACGGCTTGAATCCGTGACCGAGGGTCGAAGCCGAGAAAAGATCGTCGAAACGGCCTTTCGAGGGCCCGAATTGGTCCTCCGTTCAGAGAAGCGTCCAAGGGGTCGGCTCAAAATATTCTCCAATTGAAAGCGAAAAGAGAAGGGTGAGCTGAAGTCCTTCTCCCGGCGAGGGCATGTCCTCTGGACCCGGCTTGAGAGAGGGCCGAGCGGAGGCCAACCTGGCTGTCTCAGACACTTGTCTTGTCACTCGCTTGCGTTCGCAAGCTCGCGCCAATCCAAAACTCGCATCCAGGATGGCCTCCGTTCGGTCCTCTCTCAAGCCTGGAGGCCTTGCACTCCCCGTGAGGAAAGGCTCTTTCTTGCTTGTCAAAAGTGGGCACTGTCTAGGGGGTTGACGGCTGAGGTGAGGTCCCTTCGTTGGGGCTTGGTCTGAAGTCTGCAGTGCTTAGGGGATGCGCTTTTTTGGGTTGATCCTTTTGATTGGGTTGCAGGCGGGTTTGGCGATGGCTCAGGGGGCTTCTGTGGAGGCTTCCTTTCGTGAGTTTGAAGGGAAGACCTTTGAAGTCGTGGGGCCGAACTGTTTTGGGACGGCTTTGAGGCTTTCCGGTTTTCAGACCACCTTTCGTGGTGTGGATGGTGGTGAATTTCAGGCCTTCGTGAAATTGGCTTGTCGAAAAGTTCAAAACCCCGAACCCGGTGACATCGGGATTTTCGAGATGCGGGGCTTTGCGATGGCCCATGCTTACATTTATCTTTCGCCAGAGTTGGGGATCGACAAACCGGGTGTTGATTATCTCGGGAAAACGCCGATCGCGGTGAAACCTTTGGCGTCGATCATTTACCGCAATCTGGCTTCGCCCGAATGCCGTCGATATTCAAAGGACATCAGTGAGTGTTCGAGCGATCATTATTATGTCCGCTGCGCCGGACTGCCAGAATCGCAAAGTCAGCGTTTACAGGACCACGATCGCAAAGTGCTTGCGCTGGAAAATCTGATGGCGTCCTTGCTCGAAGTCGCCGTGTTCGCGCCGGAGCAGGCAGCCGCCGTTGTCGAGATGTCCGAGCGACTCGCCGAGCTTCGTGAGGATTTGCGTGGCCCGCTTGTCAGCGAGATCTCTGGAGATATGCGCAGCTACCTGACGGCTCGAATCGCGAGCCTCGAAAAGCAAATCGAGTATTTCAAGATCAAGGTCGCAGCTTCGCTCAGATGAGTTCACTTCATATGATCAGGATCGAAGGCATGCGGGAGCAGATCGCCGAAGCGATAGGTTTTCTGGATGCCCTTGAGGTTCGCAAGATGGATCAAAGTGTCCGGCGTTGCGAATTCAGCCAAAACCTGGCGGCAGAAACCGCAGGGTGGCCAGGCGGTTTTGGCATCGCTCACGACGCAGACTTCTTGGATCGGAGTTTTGTAGCCCTCGCTGACGGCTTTCCAAACCGCCACTCGCTCGGCGCAGACGGTGCCGCCGAAGGAGGCGTTTTCAATATTGCAACCAGCCGACAGCTTTCCATCTTTCGTGTAAATCGCGGCCCCGATGGAATGTTCGGAGTAGGGGGCATGGGCCCGTGTGCGGGCTTTTTTGGCGGCTTCGAAGAGCTTCTTGAGCTTTACGGCGTATCCAGACTGCATGCTTTCAGCATCCTGGATAAGGCCAGCAAAGGCAAACCTTGGATGGCGGTGAAATCTTCGCTCTCGATTTTTTCGACCAAAGCGATGCCGTGTTTTTCGATTTTGTAGGCCCCGGCACAATCAAAAGGCTCATCCAGATCGACGACCTTTTCGATCTGAGAGCGTTCCAGTTTCTTGAAGTGGATGCGGGTGCTGTCCAGATGGTGAAGGATCTGATTCCCGTCCAGCACGCAGATCGCCGTGAGCAGATCATGGGCCTTGCCGTTCATGGCCAAGAGTTGCTCGATGGCCTTTTCCCGATGGCCGGGTTTCCCCAGAATCTGCCCTTCAAAGGACACCAACTGGTCGCCGCCAATGATGACACAGCCGGGAGTCAGAAGGCTTTCGGCCTTTTTGAAAGCCAAATGACGAGCCAGTTCCTCGGGGCTCAGCGAGGGGTCTTTTTCGGCCTCTTCATCGATCAAAGGCTTCCTGGTTTCAAAGGAAATCCCCAGTCTTTCCAAGAGTTCGCGCCGGTAAGGTGAAGTGCTGCCAAGAATCAGAGTTTTCGTCGTCAATTGATGAGTCATTCTGTGATCTTGGGTCATCTTTTTCAAGATAGATGTCAAGACCTGAGTCCTGTGTTAGAGCCTTTCCCATGGAAGTCAAAACCCCTTCTCGTTCATTGCCCGACGTCGCTCACGAAAAGCTGGAAACAGATTTGTCCCCGTTGGAGTGGGTGGGGATGTCGGGGATCGAAGTTCCCGTGTTGGTGAGCGGAGAGGACGGTTTGTTCCGTCAAGCGGCCAAGGCCGATGCCTTTGTCAGTTTGGATCGTTCGCCGTCTCGCGGGATCCACATGTCCCGATTGTATCTGACCGTTCAGGAACTTCTGGCAAAAGAAGAATTGAACCTAGCGCTCCTTCGCCGAGCGGTCGAAGATTTTCTGCTCAGTCATCGGGATCTCAGTTCGTCGGCCCGGTTGAGCGTTCACCTCGAGATGCCGGTTTTGCGACCGGCGTTGGTGAGCGGGCATGCCTCGTGGCGAACTTATCCGGCGACCTTGTCTGTTGAAAAAGTCGGAGAGCAAATCCGGTCCTTCCTGGAAGTCACCGTGACCTATTCCAGCACTTGTCCGGCGTCGGCGGCTCTGTCCCGTCGCCTGATCCAAGAAGGCTTCCGTCAGGACTTTTCGTCCCGCGAGCTGACCCTGGAAGCGGTCGAAGAATGGCTCGGAACCACCCGAGGCATTCAAGCGACCCCTCATGCCCAGCGCAGCCTGGCGCGAGTGAAAGTGCAGACCGATGACCTCAATATGGTCGACCTTGTTGATGTCATCGAAGACGCTCTTCAAACCGCCGTTCAAGGCGCGGTCAAACGCGAAGACGAACAAGAATTCGCCCGTCGCAATGGACAGAACCTGATGTTCTGCGAAGATGCCGCTCGCCGCGTCCGAGCCGCCCTCGAAACCATGAGTGGAGTGACGGCCTACCGAGCCGAGCTCGATCACCTCGAAAGCCTGCACCCACACAGCGCCAAGGCCACTGTCAGCCGCGGAATGAACTAGGTCCCCAAGACAGGGTAAGAAGAGCCGAGAGAGAGGCCTCGCTCGCCCGAAAGGGGGAAACTGTCATGCGGCGCAACTGAAATTGATTTTCAATTCGTTCTTGACTTGAAAATGATTCTCAATGACAAGGGTCATCATCTACCCGAGGTGAGCATGTCCGCAAAAGATCCTTCTTCGAAAGAGACTCTGGTCGCCAAAGAAGTCCGTCCGGCTTCTTCCGTTCCGTTTTTGCCCCGCCAACACGATGAGGACATTGTCCTTGTTCGTGAAGAGCGCAGCGAGAACGAGTTCAAGGGCATCATTCGAGAACTGAATCTGAAGGTGACCGGTCAGCGCCTGGCCATCCTGAAGTGCCTGCACGATGGCCGTCGGCACGTCACGGCTCAAGAACTGTACGAAAAAGTCATCGCGAAAAATCCCGAGATCGGTTTTGCGACCGTCTATCGTTTCCTGCGCACACTGACCGAGGGGCAGTTTGTGACGGAAGTTCGCATGGGTGGGCTCCCGGCCCGTTACGAGCTGACTCCGAAGCGCCACCACGATCACTTGACCTGCGTCAAATGCGGAAAAATCGTCGAATTTGAAAACCGCACCATCGAAACCCATCAGGAAAAGGTCGCCAACCAATTCGGCTTCAAGCTCACGCACCATATCCTCGAACTCTATGGTGTCTGCCCCGACTGCCAAACCACCTAGGATCGGCTGTTTGATCTGCGGTGCGAAACAACGGGGACTCTAGGAGTCCCCGGCGCCTCATGGTATTCTCCCGCAATGGCTGAACACGATGAAGGCATCTTAGTTAAGGGCGCGCGCGAACATAATCTCAAGAACGTCTCGGTCCGAATCCCGCGAAATCAAATCACGGTTTTCACCGGCCTTAGTGGCAGCGGGAAATCCTCGCTGGCCTTTGACACGGTCTATGCTGAAGGACAGCGTCGCTACGTCGAAAGCCTTTCGGCCTATGCACGAAACTTTTTGGAGCAGTTAAAGAAACCCGAAGTCGATGTGGTGACCGGATTATCTCCGGCCATCGCGATCGATCAAAAATCTGTTGGGACGAATCCGCGCTCGACGGTGGGGACTGTCACCGAAGTTTATGATTATATGCGCTTGCTGTTCGCCAAGATCGGCGTTCCCGAGTGTCCCACGCACCATGTGCCCGTTGCGCAGACGACGCCGCAGCAGATCCTCGAAGAGATCCAGAAAAAAGGCCAAGGCGCCAAGTTCATGATCCTGGCTCCGATGATCGAAGGGAAAAAAGGCGAATTCCTGGCCGAGTTCCAGCGCTGGGCCAAGAAGGGTTTCGTCAAAGCCAAGGTCGACGGCAAATTCATCGAACTCGAAAAAGCGCAGAAACTGGCGAAAACGAAAACCCACGACATCGATCTCGTCGTGGATCAGATCATCCTCAAGGACAATATGCGTTTGCGTTTGGCCGAGAGCGTGAACACGGCGCTGTCCCTGGCTGAGGGGCGAGTGGTGATCGAGATGTTGAGCGGTGGCGAGCGGACGTCTTACTCTTTGCACTCCTCCTGTCCCGTGTGTGGTTTCAGCTTTCCTGAAATCGAACCTCGGATGTTCAGCTTCAACAACCCTCGTGGCGCCTGTGGAACCTGCAACGGCCTGGGGACCCTTGATCTGGTCGAAGAGGAAGTATTCACCGAAGGCGAGGTCGGAAGTCGCAAACTCGAAAAGGTGAAATACACCTATCGCAATACGGGCAAAAAAACCTCTGGCGATGACGACGACGGCGAAGAGGGCGACGAGGTCGAGATGACGGCCTGCCCGGACTGTAAAGGGGCGCGCCTGAAGGCCGAAGCCCTGAACGTTCGCGTTCATCAAAAAAACATCGCCGAGTTGTCAGAGCTGTCGGCTTTGGAGCTCAAGGACTGGTTTGAAAAACAGAAATGGAATTCACGCGAGTCTTTGATCGCTGAAAAAATCGCCAAGCAGATTCTGTCGCGACTGCATTATATGATTCGTGTCGGAACGGGTTATTTGTCCGTCAGCCGTCCCTCTCGAACCTTGTCGGGGGGAGAGGCGCAGCGGATCCGTCTGGCGACTCAGGTGGGGAGCGGCCTCATCGGGGTGTTGTATGTGATGGATGAACCGAGCATCGGTTTGCATCCTCGTGATCATCATCGTCTGCTCAATATCATCGGTGAGTTGAAAGAGCGTGGGAACACGATTCTTTTGGTGGAGCACGATGAGGACACGATCCGATTCGCCGATCATGTGGTGGATCTAGGACCACGAGCGGGCAGCCTGGGCGGTGCCGTGATGGCGGCGGGAACGCCGAAAGAAATCGCAGCCAATCCTCAATCGTTGACGGGACAATATCTGTCCGGCGCGAAAGGCATTCCGATTCCGAAAAAACGCCGTACCGGCAATGGTCACGCTTTGGAGCTGAAAGGGGCGACGGGAAACAACTTGCGGAACGTCAGCCTGAAGATTCCGCTGGGAACTTTCACCTGTGTGACCGGTGTCTCGGGATCCGGCAAGAGCACGCTCATCATGGATACTCTGTACCGAATTCTGGCTCAGAAGTTTCATCATGCGCAGACGTCGCCGGCGCCGTTCAAAGAGGTCAAGGGTCTGGATCATCTGGACAAGGTGATCGACATCAATCAAAAGCCGATCGGGCGGACGCCGCGCTCGACACCGGCAACCTATGTCGGCCTGTTGCCGATGATCCGGGACTTGTTCGCAAACCTTCCCGAGTCGAAGTTGCGCGGTTACGAGCCGGGTCGTTTCAGCTTCAACGTCAAAGGCGGGCGGTGCGAGACTTGCCAGGGACATGGACAGATCCGCGTCGAGATGCATTTTTTGAGCGACGTCTTTGTGACCTGCGATACCTGCGGAGGCAAGCGGTACAACCGTGAAACCCTGCTTGTGAAATACAAAGAAAAAAACATCGCCGATGTATTGGCGATGTCGGTCGAAGAGGCGCTCGATTTTTTCAAAAATCATTCGCAGATTCATCGCAAGCTCGAGACCTTGCATCGGGTGGGATTGGATTACATGACCCTTGGTCAAAGCTCGACGACCCTTTCTGGTGGCGAAGCTCAGCGGGTCAAGCTGTCCAAGGAACTCTCGCGCCGTGGAACGGGACAGACACTTTATATTTTGGATGAACCGACGACGGGGCTCCATTTTGATGACGTTCGTAAATTGGTCGAACTGCTGCAAGAGCTGACCGAGCAGGGGAATACCCTGTTGGTGATCGAGCACAACCTTGAGGTGATCAAATCCGCCGACCATGTGGTTGATTTGGGCCCGGATGGTGGCAAGGCGGGGGGGCTGATCGTGGCTGCGGGAACCCCTGAAGAGGTCGCCAAGGTGCGGGATTCGGAAACCGGCAAGTTCCTCTCGAAGATGCTGTAAGGCTTTATTTTAAGGGATGTTTTCGTCGTCCCCTCGTCTGGAGGGGGAGGGTCTCTTGTTTCATATTGACACAATGCGTTATGGGTGCGATAACTAGGCCTTCTTGAACAAGGAGACCTTATGCCGAAGTTGATGACTCTCGCGTTGTCTTTGATCCTGAGCTTGCCCGCATTGGCCCAAACGAACGATTCCTTGCACGACGTTTTGAGCCCCGATGAAGTGGCGACGGAACTTGGAATCATGGGATCTGACGAGCAAGAGATCATGGACATCTCGTCCGCTGGCAACTCCTCGAAAAAAGTCACCTTCGATTCTCAGGCCTCGATCCTTCTGCAGTATTATCCCTTGGTCGTTGTTGTGAACAAAGCGGCTCGCGGTCCGGGCGCTCAGCACGCACGGATTTACGTCGAAGGTTCTTTGTGGAAGACGGTTCCTGTTTCCACGGGTCGTGAGCAGCAAGAAAACTCTAAGAGCGGCAAGAAATACTTTTCGGCCACTTCCGTTGGCTGGTTCAATCCGACCTATCTGGTTGAAAACCATTTTTCGAATACCTGGCAGGCCGATATGCCTTGGAGCACGTTCTTCAATGGCGGGATTGCTTTGCACGCGGCTCTTCCTCCTTATTACGGAAAGCTGGGCACCCGCGCTTCCGGTGGTTGCGTTCGCATGATGCCCGATGTGGCTGAGTCCGTTTTCAAAATGTCCAAAAAGTACGGCAAAGGAACCGTTCCCTCCTTCACTCGTTATGGCGGACTCCAGGTCGATGCCATGGGTGCTCTTCAGATGAAAACCGGATCCCGAACTTTGATCATCGTCGAAGACCGTCCAGGAATCGACAAGAACTCTCCTGTCACCGGTTTGTGGTAACTTCGGATCGAGTGAAAGATCTCGTTCTTCTTGAAAAAGCGGCTCCTTTGAGCCGCTTTTTTTATTTTCTCTCGTCGAAAAAAACGATTTTCTCCGAGCAGAGACCTTCCCTTAGGTCCAAACGGCGGGCGTAAATCCGGTGAAACTGGCGAGTCTTTCGACAAGTTTCCTTCCCCGAGGTCCGGTTTTTCGGATCGGCTTTCCATGTTTATGTGAGGCACATGAAGTGTCCATGAAGAAGCACCGAAGAAGTCACCATGGAGGTGGCTATGAAGGGCTTCATGATAATCACGGCGGCACTGATGCTGACATCGGCGAATGCGGCGATGGCCTTGGGATCACGTCTTCCCGAGGAATCCAAGCAGGTGACCCAGCCTCAAGAGAAGCAAGAGGGATCGGACACGATCCAAAACATTCCCGGCGGATTTTTTCTGAAACCGTCACAGATGTCGGTGAACCTGTCCAAGTACGATCACTTGGATCCGAAACGCTTGGTGCCAACGAAACCGCTCGAACAGGCGGTCAAGTTTTACGACTTGAACAAATCGAAAATTAAAAACCAACGTTACCTGACGATCGTCGATTTCACCAAACGGGCTTCGACGGCGCGGATGTTCCTGATCGATATGTCGACGGGTGCTGTGCGCACGTTCTGGGTGTCTGCGGGGAAAAACAGCGATCCCGACAATGATGGTTGGGCGACGAGCTTTTCGAATCAGTCCGGCTCCAACAAAAGTTCTCTCGGCTTTTATCTGACGGGCGGTTTGTACAACGGCGGAAACGGTCGCTCGATGTATCTGCACGGTCTGGAAGCCAGCAACTCCAACGCCTACAAGCGGGCGATCGTCATGCACGGTGCGGGCTATGTCAGTCCGGGCTGGGCGGGGCGCAGTCTCGGTTGTCCGGCCATCGAGAACAAGTACGTGAGTGACCTTCTGCCGAAACTGACCGGTGGCAGCCTGCTCTATCACTACTACAACCAGAACTGACCTTTTCGATTGAAAAACGGACCAGCCCGCGTTTCCTGACGGAACGCGGGCTTTTCTTTTGGGGCAACCTTGGCTATCTTGTGGGGACTTTTCCTGTGGGAGCCTTTGGTTATGCTTAAGTATTTTTCTGGTTCATTCATTGCGACTCTGATCGGTCTTCCAGCCTGTGCTTGGATTGGCTGGTACTACAACCCGACCCCTGCCGCTGCCATTCAGGCTTTCATCATCGCCACCATCCTGGCGATTCTTGAAGTGTCACTGTCCTTTGACAACGCCATCGTGAATGCCTCGGTCTTGCGACGAATGACTCCGCTTTGGAGACACCGTTTTTTGACCTGGGGGATGTTGATCGCGGTTTTCGGAATGCGCTTGGTTTTCCCGCTGGTGATTGTGACCGTGGTGGCGGGAATCGGGCCTTGGAGCGCCTTGGTTCTGGCGGCCATGGATCCGGGTGAATACTCCCGAATCATGATGAGTTCGCATATGCAGGTGTCGGCCTTCGGGGGCAGCTTCCTGCTGATGGTGGCGCTTAAGTATTTCTATGATGAAAACAAAGAGGAGCATTGGCTCTCTTGGATCGAGAAACCGGCGGCTCGCCTTGGAAAAGTCGAAGCCATCGAAATCGGGATGGCCTTGTTCATTCTGATCGGGCTTTCGCGGTTGGTCTCGGATGCCGAGCGAGGGATGTTCTTGACCTCGGCCCTGACGGGGATCGTGACCTACGTCGTCGTGGATGGGATCAGTTCCTTCCTTGAAGACATGGGTGGGGCTTCCGTCGATTTGAATCGCGCCAGCGCGGGATTGTTCCTGTATCTGGAAGTGCTCGATGCTTCATTCAGTTTCGATGGCGTCGTCGGTGCGTTTGCGATCACCAACAACCTCTTCATTATCATGATCGGTCTGAGTATCGGGGCTTTCTTTGTCCGGAGCTTGACGATTCTTTTCGTTGAAAAAGAGACCTTACAGAAATTCACGTATCTCGAGCATGGGGCCTTTTACGCGATCGGCGCCTTGGCGACGCTGATGCTGTTGAATCCTTTGTTGCATGTTCCGGAATGGGTGACGGGATTGATCGGTGCGGCGTTTATCATCGCCGCATTCATTTCGAGCTTGTGGTCTCCGAGCGAACCGTCTGCAGAGCCGCCAGCAAAATAAGCACGGCTCCGGCGGCCTGAAAGGGCCCAAAGGGTTCCTTCAGCAAAATGATCCCGAAAAGCAGTGAGAACGGCGACTCCAGCAGGAACAACATGCTGGCCGTCGTCGAATTGAGGACTCGTTGGGTTCTGAGCTGAATCGTGAATCCGATCACCGTCGAGCCGATAGCCAGGCTCAAGATCCCGAACCACACCAAAAGATCCGAGGTCCACCACTGGATCTGCGGTTGCAAAGTCAGCAGAGGAAAGACGGGGATCAGGCAAAAAGCCGTTTGCAACGTATTAAAACGGAAAGGGTCTTTGATCTGCATCGAAATTTTTTCGATGTAGAGAATATGAAAGGCCGCGATCAGCGCGCAAAGAATCGTCCAGAGATCACCCGGATTCAGGGATGAAAAATCCGCTCCCATCAGCAGATAAGCTCCGGCCAAAGCCAACAGGGCATAGAGATACACTCGAGGTTTTTGTCGGGTTCCCAGTGCGAAGTGAGCCACAAGAGGAACGAAGATCACATAAAGGGCTGTCAGGAATCCGCTCTTGGAGGCCGTGGTGTATTGCAAGCCGATGGTTTGCGGCAGGAGCATGGTCGCCAGCAGGATCCCGGCGGGGATAGAGCGCTTCAGATCTCCGGTGTCGGGCTTGAGATCCAGAGGGAGGCCTCTCAGCAATCTCCAGAGCAGGCGGCCCACCTCGGCGACGACGACGGCGATCACGAACCTCCAGGCCAGCAGTTCGGAGGGAGTGAAGGCCGTCAAAGCCCAAACGGTCGCGACAAAGCCAAAGCCCCACAGGACACCAGCGAAAATGAGTTCCCCCAGGGCTTGGCGTCGGGTCATCAGATCAATCGAAGGCTTCCGCCCAGATTTTCGTTTTCTCGACACCGTCCTCTTCGAGGATGGCTTTGGTGTCTTTGATCATGGCGCTATTGCCGCACATGTAGAAGGTGGTCGGTGTTTCCGTATATCCGAACTCGCGGATGAAATTCTGCACGTAACCTTTTTTTCCGTCCCAGCCGCCGTCCGGGCGGCTGAGGATGAAGTGGTACTTGAAGTCGGGCAGTTCTTTCGAAAGCTGCTCGAGAATTTCGCGGTGATAGATGTCTTTTTGATTTCGGACTCCGAACAACAGGCGATAACGTAAATTCGGATACTGGTCTTTTTTGGAAAGCAGATAACAAAGATGCTGTGAAATGCCCGAGCCGGTGTTGAGCATGACGATCTGCTCGGTCGGAGGTTCTTGGAAAAACAATTTTCCGAAAGGTCCGGTGAATTGCAGCGTCTCTTGGCCCTTTAGGTCCCAAACATATTTGGAAGCCGCCCCGTTTTCGACGTATTTGAAGATCAGTCGGAAGCCGTTTTGGCGCCGCTCGTCCGATGCGATCGAATAGGCTCGCAGCAGAGGTTTGCCTTCGGTCTGGGGGACATGAAGCATCACGAATTGGCCAGCTCTGAATTTGAATTCGGTCGGAGTTTCTGCGACCAGATCGAGTTCGCGGATGTTATGGGTGTGATCTTTGATTTCCACGACTTTCATTTGGTAGACGGTGCGCGCTGACATGGATTCCTTCCTGTGAAGTGACGTGCAAGTTAGACCCAAACTCCGAAACAGTCCATCTTTTCGATTCAACCTTTGCCATCCACCTCTCGTGACGCTAACCTGGGATCCAGTAAGGCTTCATCAAGGATAGACGGAGTGATTTTGAGAAGGTTTCAAAAAACCCCCTGGCTTTCAGTGAAGGCGACTTTTTTTTTGATGGCAAGCCTCTCGGCTGCCTCAGGAATCGCCGCTTCGGACGAGGCTCAAGAGGTTCCTGCGGCTCGTCAATCGCTTCTGAGCTCCACTCGTAACGCCGATTACAATGTTCCGCTTTCTTTCGACCCTGATGAGGCGGGTTTGCTCCTGCCACCACCCGAAATTGAATACGACCTGACAAAAGGCAAAGAGCTGAGAATCGGTGACACCGTTTTCGGAGAACAGACCTTCGTGGTGACTCTGCGGACGATTGCGGCGCTGAATCCGGCATTGGGACGTCAGCTCGGCAGTGAGGCCAACGAATCCATGCTGTTTTTGAGATGGCCAGCGGCTCTTCTTGCCGCAGGGGACCTGGAAGTCATCTCCAGGACCGGGGCCGTTCTGTGGAAACACTCTTTGAGCGAGTCCGATCTGAATGCCTGGAAAAAGAAAATCGACGGTTGGCGTGCCCTCCTGAAGCAGCAAGGTGTGCCTGACAAGTCCTTGCGCTCGGGTCTTTTTGCGACCCAAATCGGTCTGTCGGGCCTCAGGGCCAAAGGCGCACCGTTTTGGAATGAGGTTGAAACTTTTCGAGTCTGCTTGACCCGAATCGGAGAGTCCGGGGAATCCCGCCTTTGTTCTCGTCGGATGGGGGCTCGCCTTCGCAAGGATTCGCCCGCTTTGGTGCCGGTACCGATTTCAAACACACCTCGCATTCTCGTGATGGATAAAACCGGCGAGATGAAGGGCAGTGTTCCCGTGAAAGCGGGGACCATGGCTCAGTTCTATGCGGATCTGTCCGGAGGCGAAAGCTATGAGTTCCGGACTCTGGCTCCGAAGCTGGACCTGGTGGATATCAGCGATACGTCCAAGAAGGGCCTTTTGCGAGTCTCTGGATTTGGCATTCGTCCACTGAACCCCCATGTGATTTTGAATCCGGACAAATACAATCGCCTGACCCTTCTTTTGGGTTTTGAACCGACGATCGGCGATACACGGAAATTTTGGGCAGCGGGCTTGCGCGAAGAAAAACCGCAGATGTCTTTCCCCGGAGAATCCGGCGGGATTTTCCGCCAGCGTTTCCAGTTATCTGAAGTGCCTCGGGCGGCCTCTCGGATTCACCTGCATCGTCAGTCGATGACAGGGACCTATGCGGATGGCGTTTGGCTGTATGGCCGAAAGCAACCGAAATCCAAGGTTGAATCCACCGAATACCGTGTTGACGTCGACGAGAAAAATCCGACCCTGCTTGGTTGGAAATTCCGGGCGCTCAAAAAAGGCGAGATCAATCGCAGTTATCTGACGACGACCGAGGACGGAAAGTCCTATGCCAGTTACTTTGAACTGTATCGCGCTTATGCGAACGAACTGTCCGCTCGGATGAGTGCCATTGCGACGGCGGGACAGGCCTTGCTCATGGGTGAGATTGCGTTTAACCACTGGTTCGAAAACATCCTGTGGTGGGATCACTACTGGTTGACCAAGCAGCGCTGGGGTCTTTCGGCAAAGGCGTTCAAATCTTTGAATCAGCTTCCGACGGGCGTTGCGACCAAGGCCAATCTCCACGTGATGACGGTGGACCTCAAGTACCGTCTGACGCCGGGCCTATGGACTCGTGACGAGTCCGTGGGTGCCATTTTCTCCTATCAGCAAGTGACCTTCGGCGAGATCAAAGCACCGATGACCGGTGTCGGCGCCTTCTGGGCACGATCGATGCCTCGCAGTTTGAACGATTTCCTGAACTACTTCCCGCTGATGGATTATCCGAAATGGGTCGACATGGAGTTTATCTATTATGTGAACTCGATGAACGCCGATGTCGTTTTGTCCAGTACGATGGCATTGAATTTTCATGGACAGGTTTTGTGGCGGGATAACTTTTTCGGAGAAGCGGGCTTCGGCTTCAAACGCTATGGGATGACCGATGTGATGCAGTCGAAGGAAGCCAAGCTGAACACCGTTTACGGAACCGTCGGCATGGGTTTCAAATTTTAAGGACGTTCTGAAAAGGCGTTCTTAAAACGAAAAGTCGGGTGGAAAAGACTTCGACACTTTCTGAAACTTTTTGGTCAGCTGCGTTTTCCCCGTTCGCAGGCAAAATCTCACTTTGAGACAGCTTAGAAAAACTGGTCGGAACAGAGTTTTCCCTCTAGGAAAGATTTAAGTCAGGTTCCTAACCAGCCGATCCATTCTCAAAGGGGATCAGCATGTCTAAATGGGGAAATATTCCTGACTGGGCCTATGAAGCCGCCCGCGCCTTGATGGCTTCTTTGAATGCCGTTGATCCCATGACGTATCAGCACTGCCTGCGTGTCGGAGAAATGTCCCGCAAGCTCGCTCGCGATGCGGGCATGAATGAATACGAACAGAAGCTCGCCGAGTTCGCGGGCTTTTTCCATGACATCGGAAAGATCGGCATCAGTCAGGCCATCATCGGCAAGCCCGGAAAGCTCGAACCCAAAGAGCAGGACATCATGCAGAACCATCCAGTGATCAGCGAAGAAATCATTCGCCCACTGGCTGGTCATCCCTTCTTCGGTCAGCTGTTGGCCCCGATCCGTGCGCACCACGAGCGCATGGATGGTGAAGGCTATCCCGATCATCTGATCGGTGAAAAGATCCCGATCCTGGCTCGGGTGATTCTGGTCGTCGATACCTATGATGCTATGTCGCAGACCCGTGCCTATCGCAAGGGTCTCCCTGACGAAGTGGTCTATGCGGAACTCAAACGTTGCTCGGGAACTCAGTTCGATCCGCAACTGGTTCGTATCTTCCTTCAGGCCCACAAAACCTGGAAAACGCAGGAGACGGCCGAAGAAGAATCACACCATCACATCATCAAAAAGATCGCTTAAAGATCTCGATGATCAAATTTGCATAAAAAAGAGGCGCCTTTCGGGCGCCTCTTCTGTTTTTGAAAAAGAGATGTCTTAGCGGCGTGGTTGGATCAGGCCGTCTTCATAGATGACGGCTTTGCCGTTTTTGCAGTTGATTTGCACGACGGCAGCGGCGCTTCCCGGGAGTGGGATGAACGAAGAGTCGATGCGTTGCACTTGGCAAACCTGTTGGTTGCGTGCCAGTCGTGGCTGCGCGTTGGTCTTCGCTGGATCTCGTTGAGCTATCGATGAGCCACAAGTGGTGACGAAAAGAGCGATCAGGAATCGCTTGCGATCTTTCAAGTGTCTCGAAATGAAACGTTGGCTGTTCTACTGGCAGCGACGATAGGAGACGTAGCTTCCGCTGGCGAAACTGGAGCTGTATCTGCAGCGCAGAGGTTTCGGACAGTCGCTGTCGAAGGTGCATTGGTGCAGGGACTGCTCGAGAGCTCGATTCATCACTTCGACTTCGCGTTTTTTGCTGTAGACGGCATAGCCTGCCAGATTTCCTCGCAAGAACTCGGCTTCTTTGTCTTTGGAACAATGATGGGTATCGGTTTGTCCGGCGAGTCCGTAATCGTAGCCACCTTGATAGGTGCAGAAGCTTTCCAAGCCCTGGTTGAACCCTTCCTGATAGGCCTCTGCATTGGCTTGGATTCCGTGCTCGCGACAGGTTTGCGCCTCTTGCGCGAATTTTTCTGCACGGACGCCTTTGCCACCGTCGATGAAACCTCTTTGTTTCCAATCGATGGTCTCGCACTCACGCCGACTCAGTGTCGTGCACGAGGCGAGGAGGGAGCTCAGAATCAGGATCGACCAGAAAAAGCATCGCATAAAAAGGAAGGGCCGATGGCCCCTCAGCGATTGGTGCTTTCAAAGATCTTGTCGGCGGATTTTTCGATGAAGCCGTGATAGAGCTCGCCGTTTTTCTGCGGGTAACGCTTGGCGAACTCATAGTAGCAGGCCGGCACTTCATGAGTGCCATCATTGAACTTCACGGGTACGGGACGCGCCATCGTCGAGCTTTGTTCGAGCATGGCTTCCGGCGAGCCTTTGATCAAACCGCCCGAGGCATTGAGTTTGTGTCC
>JAHBUU010000032.1 GCA_019637895.1 Pseudobdellovibrionaceae bacterium
CTGGGAAGAGAATTCCCTCGCGTTCCCTGCGGAATCGCTCATAGGTCTTGTGTGAGCGGGGCGTCAGGAAAAATTTAAGAATCTTAAAAAATGTTTGCGTTACCTCTCTTTCCCTTCCTAGTCTCTATTTCAAGAACTGGATCTTAGAGGGGTCGAATGAAAAGCTCTTATTCATCGCTGATGCAGTCGAAATATTTTAATCCCGCGTTCAATTCCGCGATTTTCGACGGCCCGGTTCGCATTTACTTCGCGCAGATCCATGAGAGCCTGGCGCTGAAGATCTACTTCCTGTTGCAACAGCGATGGCCGCAGGAGTTCGCTCGAGCCAAGGATCTGTCCAAGGCGTCTCATGCGAACGTTTTAGTCATGATTTATCCGACATCGAATTCCTTTGCTGCGGCGATGGGAGGCCTGGAAGACTCAGGCCCCTGGACGGCAGAAGGTTGGAACGAAGATGTCGTCATGGCTCTTCGCGGTCCGGTGGAAGACGATCGGATGGAAGAGTTCATGAATTTTGCCGGCGAGGTTATGCGCTCCTGGACCCCAGCTCCAATCGAGACTGGCAGGCCCGCGCTTCATCTGGCATAATCGATTCATGTTGCGCTCAAAGAGCGGTCAAATCGTCATCGAATACATGCTCCTTCTTGTCATCGCCATTGCGATTTCGGCCATCATGGTGCGAGGTCTTGCGAATCGAACCGAGGGCTCCGAGGGCATTGTCGTCAAGAGATGGAAACAAATCCAAGAAGAGATCGGCAACGATCTTCCCGACAAGTGCGCCGCCGAGCAGTGTTCAAATTGAGACAACGCGATCGACGTCTCAAAAAAGCGCGTTGATCTTCTGAGCGGACGACTGAATCCCACTCGAACAAAAGATGTCAGTGCCGTCTAAAACTCTCGCGGTGACGGAATCCGTTTTGCATATGTGAATGGACAGTGGGGTATCTATGAATAAAAAGCTGATGATTTTGACTTTGATCGCGGTCGCGCTGGCGGGGACGACCTCCTACGCATCGACACCGGCCGATCAAGAGGTTTGGGACCCGAACGTCGTCGCCGACGCGAGCGACCCGGGACTCGTCTTTACTCCTCAGGGAGCGAATACTTATGCGATGATCGATCCCGCCTGTGGCCCTTGCGTGGCTGCCATGAAGGCGCAGCTTCGACTCAGTGGCAAGAACACGGCCTATTCGCCAAATGCTCGTCCGACGGAGACCCTTGGTCTGCCAGAAGAAGACGGAACCGTTCTCGACGGACAACAGTAACGTCAGTTCGATTTTTCACCCCACATTGACCTCCTAGAACTTCGACAGGGTCTCATTCCGAGACCCTGTTTTCGTCTCGATATCGATGAATCGTGGAATTTTCCTGTTCCATTTTTCCATGCTCCCTCAAAATAAAAGTTCGGGGGAATTCTCATGCGTTGGACCTATCAGTCGATTCGCAGGCGCTTCATTCTATTTTTCTTTTTGGCCTCGGGTCTGATTTTGCCCGCCAGTTTCAATGCTTGCATGCCCGCTTCTCCCGGCGGCGGCATCGAGGAAGCCACTCGTCCCAGCGTCGGCAAAGGAACCGGTTCGAACGGCTCTGGCTCGTCAGCCGGAGGCGTGGGGTTTGGTGGAGGAAGTGGCACCGGCAGTTCTGGATCGGGATCGAGTGGTCCGGGCGCCAGTTTCGGCGATGGTTCCAGTGGCACCGGAACGGGATCAGGTCCCGGCACCGGGGGTGGCTGGGATTCTGGCAGTGGTGGCACGGGCGGTGGGACCGGCGGTGGAGGGGTCAACGTTTACGATCCCAACGATTTTCGCACGGGCGCAACCCTGAGAATCATGAACTACAACATTCGCGCAATCCCGTGCTTGAACGCTGTTCGCTATTATGGAAGCGATGGTTCCTACTCGGCGCTTGATAGCGTTATCCGTTCGCTCCGGTCCTGTGCGCTCGATGACACTCAGTATGCCTCCTATTACGACACCCGTCTCAAGTTCCTGGGTGACAACATCAAGGCCTTTCGAGGCGCGGGTCTTGAGCCGGATGTTCTGGTCGTTCAAGAAGCCTATCGCGGAGCGGGTGGCGTCTTCAATGATGGGAAGGCTGCGGGACTCAAGGCGGCTTTGGGTTACTCCTATGCCATTTACGGAGCGGAAAACTCGCTCAGTAGTTCCGATCTCGTGACGCAGCTGACTTATCTGCGGAACTCTCGAAACTCGGTGAAAAACCTGATGGACAGCGGACTCGTTGTTCTTTCGAAATACCCTCTGACCAAGCTCGGTGAGGTGTCGTTCAACAACTGTAACGGGAAAGACTGCGCCTTCAAGAAAGGTGCGATGGTTGTTCGAGTCGCACATCCGGCCGGAGCTGTGGACATCGTGGCCACGCATCTTCAGGATCGTGATACCACTGCCAGCATCGACCAGCAGGATAGCGCGCGGATGCATCAGATCGGCCAGCTTCGGACCTTGATCGAACAAAAAGCAACGGCCGGTTACGTTCTTATGGCGGGCGATATGGGCTTTTCGCACAATTCTTCGAACTCGAGTTCGGGTGTTTTCAATGCGCGCTTCTCGGATTTCACTCACATGGGAGGATCCTGTCTGGTCGAGCCGGCCTATTGTGCGCGGCCGACAACATCCAAGGATTCCTTCCTCGGGGGCGAGGGCTTTACCCATCTGTACTGGCGAGCGGGCGTGAATCGCGTGGCGCCTCGGCAGTATTTTGTTGATCAATTCAGTTTCTACAATGGCAGCGGCCAGCAGGGACTCATTTCTGATCGGGATTACCACTTGGTCGAAGTGGATCTGCTGGTTCGTAAATAGGTCTTTTTCTTGAACCCTCGGCGTGCAGTCCAGGGGCTTCTTACAGATAAGCAGAGCCGCGTTTTCGAAGCTCTTTTTTGAGGGCGGCCTGCATTTTTTCCTGAACATCGTTAGCGATTTCATGGACGAGCTCGGGATCGTCCGCCGCTTCGGCGTGATAGGGCAGATGAATGGGCTCAAGGAACTTGATTCGCCACTTGGCGGGCAAGGGGATCACATTCAACGGAAGAGGGATCACAAGTCCCCTTAGAAACTTGGTCAGTTTAAGGGTGCTGAGATTGATATGGGTTTCTTCGGCGCCGACGATCACGGTTGGGATGATGGGGCTACCGGTCAGAAGCGCCATTCGGACGAAGCCTCGGCGAAATTCCTGGAGCTGATACATTTGCGAGGACGGCTTGAAGTTTCCGTGTTCTCCCTCGGGAAAGATCACCACGAGATTCTTTTTCTTGAGGGCGCTGAGGCCATTTTCGAAGGTGGCCTCGGTAAAGCCGACCTTTTTTGCTGGAATCGCCGTCGTTTTCGACAGGAACCAAAAATAGTGAGCGAGGACCCTTGGGATCCGGCGAGCATCCCGAGACAGGATGTGGCTTAAGACGAAAACGTCGAAACCTGAATAGCCAGAATGGTTCGGTGTGATGAGGGCGGCCCCGTGTTTCGGAATGTTTTCGATTCCTTCGACTTCGAGGCGGAAGTATTTTCGCAGAATCTCCATCAGGAAGCGGGGCAAAACGCGATAGATCAAAGTCTCTCGATCCAGCGAGAGAAGACCGAAGATTTTTTCGTTGGGTTTCCCGGAGATTTTCTTCATGATGAACTCATGTCGAAATATATCATGGCCTTGGATCAAGGCACAACGAGCACGCGGGCCTGCCTCATCACACCGGACGGACGGCTGGCCGCCCAAGCGGGCGAAGACTTCGAACAGATTTACCCTCAGCCGGGGTGGGTCGAGCACAATCCTGAAGCCATTTGGTCCTCGACGGTCAAATCCATCGGCCGCGTTTTGGAAAAGGCCGGGGTTCGAGGCGATCAGATCGAATGTATCGGGATCACGAACCAACGGGAAACCGTGGCGATCTGGGACTCAAAGACGGGACGGGCCTTCGCGAATGCCATCGTCTGGCAGTGCCGACGGACTCACGAGATCTGTGAAAAGCTTCGTAAAAACAAAAAACAGAATCTGATCCGTAACAAGACGGGTTTGATCATCGACCCTTATTTTTCGGCGACAAAGATTCAGTGGTTGTTGAAAAACGTTTCCGGTGCGGCCCAAAAAGCGAAGAGTGGTCAGTTGAAAACCGGAACCATGGACACGTTTCTGCTGTGGAAGCTGACGAACGGTGAATCTCATGCGACCGATGTCAGCAATGCCAGTCGGACCATGTTGATGAATATCCACAAGGGCGAATGGGATCGCGATCTGCTGAAGCTTTTCGGTATCCCGCTCGAGATCCTTCCCCAGATCCGTTCGAGCAGCGGCCTGTTTGGAAAAACCAAAGGGCTTGGCCTGTTACCAGATGGAATTCCCATCACGGGGATGGCGGGCGATCAGCAATCGGCGCTGTTCGGTCAGGCGGCATTCAAAGTCGGCGAAGCCAAATGCACTTTTGGAACAGGCAGTTTTTTGCTGATGAACACTGGGGCGAAAGCCGTTCCATCCAAATCAAAACTGCTGACCACGATTGCCTGGCGCTTGGAAAAAGGATCCACGGTTTATGCGCTCGAGGGCGGAGCTTTCATTTGTGGGGCTGCTGTTCAATGGCTGCGCGATGGATTGGGGCTTTTTGAAAAGAGCTCGGACATCGAAGCACTGGCATCCTCTGTGCCTGATGCGGGAGGCGTGCAGTTCGTCCCGGCGCTGACCGGCCTGGGCGCTCCTCATTGGCGAGCCGAGGCGCGAGGCGTGATTACTGGTCTCACCCGTGGAAGCACGAAAGCTCATCTTGCACGGGCCACCTTGGAAGCCATGGCTCTTCAGAACGCAGAAATTTTGTTGGCCATGCAGAAGGATCTGAAAAAGAAAATTCCTTCGATTCGTGTGGACGGTGGGGCTGCTGCGAACAATCTGTTGATGCAGATGCAATCCGATCTTTTAGGGGCGCCTGTCATTCGACCTGTGAACGTGGAAACGACGGCGATGGGCGCGGCTTATCTGGCCGGTCTTGGTGCGGGTATTTGGAAAAGCACCGAGGAGATCCGCAAAATCTGGGCGCAGGACCGTGAGTTCCGCAGCCACATGAAAGCCAAGGATCGAAGCGAGCGTCTTGAGCGATGGCTTGAAAGCGTGGACAAGGCCTGATGGAGCAGTTTCGGAAACTCAATGCGACGGAAAAGAAGGGAATCCTTCAGGAGCTTCATCACCGAAGAGCCGGCGTCGTTTTCAAGTTTCCGGACAGCGGTGTTCTGCGGATGAAAGCCGAAGGGCGTGGCTGGGGGGATTCCATCCTTGGCTCACGGCCGGCCACTCTGGGGGACAGTCGCAAAGACCAAATGGTGACTGGAAACTTTCAGATGGACGGCGAGTTTTATTTTTTCACCGCCAAAGTCAGAATCCAGAAACGTCTGGTTCACTTGGAAATCAGCGAGCCCATTCATCGCCTGATTCGTCGGAAAAATTCTCGGATCAAGGTTCCTGCCTCCTTGGCGATGAATATCTCGACGAAGCGGGTGGGGGATCGGATCTCGTTTTTGAGGGGACCCTTGCAGGATATTTCGCTGAGGGGCTGCCGAGTCGCCTTCCACGGTGCCGAGGGAATCCCCAAGAAAGACGAGATCGTCGCAGGCCTTTTGCGCTTTGGGTCCCGTCAAGCCCTGGAGTTTTCGGCGGTGGTTCGTTACAGTCGCCGCATGGCTCGAAGTCATTATGATCACATCGTCGGTCTTGAGTTCCTGACCGTTTCGGATGCGAATCGCTATCAAGCCTGGTTGGTGGATGTTCATCGGGAAATCTATTCTTTGAAATGAGATGGCAAGTCATGCGTAGAATCCATTCTGTCGTTTTCATCGGGCTTGCCTTGTTCTCGTCGGTGGCTTTTTCTTTCGAGTCTCCATTGGGGGATCTTGGCGGAAACACCAAACCCAAGACGACTCTGAGTTACTCGGCACTGTTTGCCGATGATGGGTCTGTTCAGAATCAAAAGGGCTTCATTCAAACGCCTCTGTGGAAAACTGAAGAGAGCTCGGTCAGCGTGGGTCTAAAGAACAACCAGTTCACACTGAGTGAGGATCTGATTCTGCCCGGATCGACGATCGAGGTTCCGAAAAGTTTGAAAAGCACCGAGGTCACTTTGTCTTACGCCTCGAAGATCGGGGAAAGTGAAACCGCCGGTGGACGCTTGAGCTTTGGTTCTTCGAGTGATCGGACATTCAGCGGTTCGCGAACCACCTCGATTGGTGGGACGGTCTTTTGGTCTTTCCCCTCCTTGAGCGGAGCCGAAGGGCGTTGGATTCTGTCGTTGAACTATTCGAACAATAATAGCCTGACGACTTTGCCGCTGCCGGGATTTGCCTATGCTTATACGACCCCACGCTTGATCGGTGTTTTCGGTGTTCCCTTTGCCTATGTTCGATGGGTCCCTGTCGAAAATGGACCGTGGACCTTGTCCTTTTTCTATCTGTTGACCTTCCTGAAAATGGAAGCCGCTTACGGCCCTCCGTATATGAATGCTTTCGTGCGCTTCGACTGGGGCCAAGAGACCTGGATGAGGGCGGATCGGGACAATGTGAATGACCGACTGACCTATGATGAAAAGAAAGTCTCTGTCGGTGGACGGATGCCGCTGGCGAGCTGGCTGTTCGCCGAAGCGGAAACGGGATTCGCGTTTGATCGAGGATTCATCGAAGGAGAAAACCTGTTCAAAAAGTCCACGGGCCGGGCCCGTCTGGACGATTCCTTTTTTGCCGGTGTGAACCTGAAACTTTCGTTTTGAGCTATTTTTTGGTCGGCGTTCCTGAGGAAGCCGGTTGCACAGCCCCTTCGGTCGTCTTGGCGGGAGCTTGTTCTTTCAAACCAAGCTCGGGAACGGGAGCGCAGGAATCAAAGCCAATTTTTTTCAGATCGAGAGTTCCACCCTTCGACGTGGATGTCGCGGTCTTGTGGAAATCCGTGGGGAGAAGCTCTGACAGCTTTTTCTTTGGCTGAGGAACGAATTTCCCGTCTTTGAATTCACTGTACTCGTAAGAGATCATTTCATTGTAGTCGGTGAACGGGCCAAGGGTGTCCGTGATCAGGGATTTCAGATCGTCGGCATTCAGGGCGCCATCTTTCTCGGCCTTCTTGATTAAAAATTCGTTCATCTGAACCGACGTGGTGATCAGAATTTTGTCGTCGGAACTCAAGCTTTTGTCCGCTTCTTTGGCCTTCCAGTAGGCCAGCCTTTTTTTGAGAGAGGCGAGCAGGGCTTTTTTATAGTCCTCTCCATAGGTCCAATCATTCGGATTCTGGGCAAGATAGCTCAAGAGAAGCAGATTCACTTGGCCATCGGCATCCTTGATTTTGACGGATCGGGTATCAACTGGTTGCCATTTCTCTTCGCGAGGGTTTTTGAAGACAAGTAGGATTTCCTCGGCCCCATCAGCCCCTTTGCCGGGGTAGATGGTCACGGTCGGCGGTCGCTCCGAGGAGCAGGTGAACTTCTTTGGGGACGAAGCGAGCGTCACACTCAGAGGGCAAAAAAGAAGAGCTGCTAAGATTCCGGCCGCCATTTTCATGATCGATCCCTTTCTTCGTTCCTCTCTTTATCGGAACTCGACGGCCTTGAGTTGAGCTGGCAAGTCTCGGGTTTTGCACGAGCTTTCCTGGACCAAGGTGTGACTGCGGGGGCTTCGATTCCCTGGGCCAAGGTCGCCTGCGGCTTTGAGACCGGAAGATCTTTTTGGGCTTCGGTTTCACCCAGAGCTGTCGGTATCATAGAGAGATCTGCCCGTCACGGAGGACATCGCGTGGTGAAGTTTCCTTTTTCAGCCATTTTGTTTTGCGCTCTGACCATCGCGGTCTCCTCTTCCGCCTCTGCGAACGAAGCGCTCAAGAAAATCAATGGGCTCGTTGAAGGCGGTCGTTATTCCGAAGCCGAGCGTTTGATCAACAAGCAAGTCGAACGCAAGCTCGAAGGCCGTGAGGGCGAGCAGGTTCGTTATATCCAGGCTTGGATTCAGTTTCGCGCCGGTCAGTACGACAAGAGTCTCGAGCTGATCGCGGAATCTTTGAAGCAAAACTCTTTGCTCGAAGAAGAGTTTCGCACGCTTCGGGCCGAGAATCTGGAAAAGCAAAGCCGTTGGGAAGAAATGCTCGCGGAGGACAAAAGAATCGTCGAGATGGCTCCGAATTTTTATCTTCGATCAGAAGCGAATCTTCGCACGGGCCGCGCCTATCGCGCTCAAGGCAAAGTGAAGGAAGCCCAAAAGATCTTTACCAGCCTTGAAAAACGGGCTCGGGGAACACCCGAGTATCCAGATGTTATGATCGAGCTCGCCAAAACTCAGCGGCAGATGAAAAATTCCTCTTCGGCCTGTCGCTGGCTGCGCCGTCTTTACAAGAGCCATCCGACCCATCCGGTGACGAAAGAGTGGGGACCTGATCTGGTTTCGAACGAGTTCGACGGACAAAGAACGGGCTGCACCAATACGCGTGGCGAGTTCCGGGATCGACTACGAGCGCTTCTCTTTGCAGGTGAGGAAGACAAGGCACGCAAAGAAGTGCAAGAGGTTGCGGGTGCGTTGGCCGAGGAGGATCGTGCCTCTAGCGACGAACTGCGAGCCTGGTTCCTGCTGCAGTCGGGATTTCCGGACGAGGCTTACCAATTGTTGGAGCCTTCCGCTCCGAAAAAGAAAAACGATGCGGACTTCCTGAGTGTCTTTGCCTCGGCAGCGGCGAGAAGTGGAAACAACCCGGCGGCGGTTGGGGCCTATCATCGAATTTGGGAAATGGCTCCGAACAAGGAGCGTGGCCGGAAGGCTTTGTACCAATCGGCCTTTCTTAGTTATCAGTTCCGTGACTACGATGGGGCTTCTCGTCGGTTTACAGAGTTCATTCAAAAATATCCGCGTTCGGGTCTGAGTCGCGATGCACGCTGGAACTTGGCCTGGATCACTTATCTGAAAGGTGATTTTTCCGAGGCTCGCAAACGCTTCGAGACGATCGCGAAAAACAGAGCCTCCTCGGCGCTTCGGGAAAAGGCCCGCTACTGGATCGCGATGAGCCACATCCGTCAGGATCGCCCGGATCTGGCAAAGCCTTATCTTGAAACCGTGGCCGAAGATAAAAGCGGCAGCTACTACGGTCTCTTGGCCAGACAGCGTTTGGCAAAATTGCCGCCGACGGTCGCTCCGAAAGTGGATGACTTGCCTCCGATGATGACGCCACGGACTTGGGGTCCTTTGGGATCGACGTCCGTTCTTTTGCCCAGCGCCGATGGCTGGATGATCTCGAGCGGCAGTGTTAGTGAAGAATCTGAAAGTGAAGAGTCCCTGGCGATCGAAGCGCAAAGCCCGGGCGACGAAGTGGCGGAAAGTTCTTCGGATGAAGAGGCAAGTTCGGACCTCGTTCAAGAAACCGGACGCTCTGAAATCGCCGAAGAGCCACCGGTTCCAACCAAGCCTCCGGCGAATGCTCGACGGATCGAGCGGGCCCGAGCGTTGATCGCCATGGACCGAATTGACGAAGCCCGATGGGAACTGTTCGAGATCGAGCGGAAAACCAGCTCTCGGGACGAAATGAAAACATTGATCGCGCTGTATGAAGAAGCCGGGCAATGGCATCGGTCGTCTAACATCGCTTTCTTCCGATTTGCTTCTCAGCGGCTGAATCAAGGGATGACTTCGGCGAAGGATTTGTGGGAGTCCGCATTTCCGAAGGCGTACGAAGAGGCCGTCAGCTCCAGTGCGAAACGCTATGATCTGCCTCCGGAATTTGTCTGGGGAATCATGCGCGCCGAAAGCCGGTATCGCAAAGACGCGGTTTCTCCGGTCGGCGCCCTGGGCTTGATGCAGATCATGCCGGGCACAGGGCGACGGATTGCAAGCCTCGTCGGAGATCGCGGCTTCTCGCCACCGCAGTTGCTGCAGCCGGAAACCGCCGTTCGCATGGGAAGCTTCTATCTGCGTCGCTTGTCGAATCAGTTTGGAAATTCCATTCCTTTGGCCGCAGCGGGGTACAATGCGGGTCCGCACCGGGTGCACTCGTGGCTGATGGCTTTCGGAAATCTCGATTACGATGAGTTCGTCGAACACATTCCTTTTCTTGAAACGCGAGAGTACGTTCGCCGAGTGGTCGCGAATGCTCTGACCTATTCCGAGCTGTACGACGGGACGAAAAATCTGGTGGACCTCGTTGGTGCGGTGAAGGCCAAGGGCCGTCCCGAGCTGGCGAAAAAGGAGAACTGGGATCCGCTGTGAATTCGGATTTGCTCTCTTTTTTTTTCAAACGCGTTAGTGAGGCGTTTCTCACGCTCTTGGGTCTGGTGATCCTGACCTTTTTTTTGATGAAGGGACTGCCCGGCGGTCCTTTCGATCATGAAGCTTCGTTGCATCCTCTGGTTCGTGAAAAACTCGCTCAAGCTTGGAATATCGATGGGTCTTCATGGCAGCAGCTGGCTTCTTATGTCGGTTCCGTTCTGAAGGGGGATCTGGGCTGGTCGATGAATCAACCGGGCCGGTCCGTGATGGACATCCTGAGGACGGGATGGAATCAGACGGTCATTCTGAATTTCGTGGCAATGCTTGTTGTCCTCTTGCTCGGGACTTTGTTTTCCTACTTCGGTTTTTTGGGTGAAGGGAAAAAACTTGGAGCCGTTGTCGATTCCATCCTTGTTTGTCTGATCAGTCTGCCGGGACTTTTTCTCGGACCGATTTTGATTTGGGCCTTTGCCTTTGAGCTGAACTGGTTTCCCGCGGCCTTTCTGGAAAGTCCTCTGCACTATGTTTTACCGGTTTTTACTTTGGCGCTTCGACCGGCGGCTTCTTTAGCCCGGCTTTTATTGGGGACCTTGAGAGATCTGAAAAATGCCGATTTCTTACGAACCGCCCGCGCCAAGGGCCTTTCTCCGTCCGAGGTCTTTTGGCGCCATGCTCTTCGCAATTCCATGGTACCGGTTTTGACTTATGGGGGACCCGTTTTTGTCGGGATTCTTTCAGGTTCTTTTCTGATCGAAATTCTTTTTTCCACTCGGGGAATGGGGGCCGCTTTCGCTGATGCCGTGGCCGAGCGGGATAGCACGGTCATTCTGGGGCTAACGTTGGTTTACGGCGCGCTCTTGGTGGGTGTTTCTTTCGTGATCGATCTTTTGCTGAGATGGGTTGACCCTCGGATTCGAGAGGTCTCATGAGCTGGGGACGGATATTGGCATTGTTCTGGCTCGGGGCCGTGGTTATCTTGGCCATTTTCGTCGAGGTCTTTCACGCACCCCTCGCTTATGAAACCCATGTGGATCAGATTCTTTTGACTCCCAGTTGGAGCCATTGGTTCGGAACGGATTCTTTGGGGCGCGATCTTTTTGCGCGTCTGCTGGCCGGAGCAAAGATTTCTCTGGGTGTTGGACTGATCGGTTCGTTCCTGACTTTTATGATCGGGTTTTTGTGGGGAGCCGTGACCGGTTGGTGCGGTGGATGGATGGATCGTGTGGGAATGAGAATCACAGACTTACTGCTGGCCGTTCCCAGTTTCGCGTTGGTCGCCGTTTTGGTTTTTGCGGTGAACTCGTGGCTGCCGCTGGAGGATGGCGTTTGGAAAAGCTTCTGGGGTCTCGCCCTGGGGATTGCGCTGACCCGTTGGATGAATGTGGCTCGAGTGACTCGAAGTTTGATCATCGCCTCGAAGCCTTTGCCTTATGTCGAAGCCTCACGAGCGCTTGGGGTGGGGGATGCTCGCATTTTGTGGAATCACATTCGCCCGAATATCACCGGTCCCTTGCTCGTGCTCTTTGGTTTGCAAATCCCATCGAATATTCTTTATGAGAGCTTCATGAGTTTCATCGGGATCGGGGTCATGGCTCCGCAAACCAGTTGGGGGCTTTTGGTGCAAGAGGGCTGGCGGTCTTTGTCCGCCTATCCACATACAATCCTCGGCCCCTCGTTGGTTTTATTCCTGACCGTTTGGTCTTTGCATGTGCTTATGGATGGGTGGCGGGAGTCCAGCCGCCGAAGCCGTCCTCTAGAATTTCAGCAACTGCCATCGTGAGATCATCTCGATCGGGATTCGCGATCACTTGGACCGACAGCGGCAGTCCGTCTCCGGAAAGTCCCACGGGACAAGCGGTCGCCGGTCCCTCGAAGACATTAAAGATCGCCGTGTAAATGAAATCAAAGGGGGACAGCCAAGGAGCCCGGTGCTTGGGGGCCACTCGAGGATGAGTCGGGAAAAGCAGCAGACCGTCCGTTCCCAGGAGTTTTTCGAAGCGCAGACGCAGCTCTTTCGCTTCGGCGAGGAGGGCCGGTGTATTTTGATCCCTCTTTCCAGTCGCCAGCTTTTCCAGCAAGGCCGTAAAAAGACTCGGCACCGTGTAGCTGCTGCTCCCACGAAAGGTCTTCAGCATTTCGCGACCGAAAGCGATCGGGTTTTCCGGTGACAACAGTTCATTGAAGGATTTGGACTGCGGCGAGCGGATCGACGCGAACCACAGCTCGACTGCGCGAACGAAAAAGTGCGGGTCGAATTCTTCGATCACGGCTCCACGTTGTTCCAGCAAGCGAGCGGCCTTTTTAACGGCCTCTTGAACATCGTCGTCGGCTCGTTTGGCCAGATGGAAAATCGGATCGCGACACACGAAAACCTTTTTTCCGACAAGGTCAAAAGGGCGGTTCGAAACGGAAGGACGAGGATGAATTTCGCGATCAATTTGATCTGGTCCCGCAATGGCATTCAGGAAAGGGGACAGATCCTTGGCTCGTCTCGTGAGCAGGCCCGAACAGGTGTAGGGATACATTTCACCGGTCAGCGCCTCCATGTCTTTCAGTGAAAAAGGAAAATGTCCGGTCAGGGGAACACGATGCCGTGTCGGTTTGTGGCCAAAGACTCCACAAAACCCTGCAGGCATGCGAATGCTCCCACCGATATCGCTTCCGAGTCCAAGTGGAGAAGCGCCCGCACCGATCAGGGCCCCTTCGCCTCCGCTGCTGCCACCGCTGGTGCGCGAAGGATCGTAAGGATTGTTGGTTCGTCCGTAGACAGGGTTTTCGCATTCGAACCAGAAGCCAAGTTCGGGAACATTGGTGGTTGCCAGTAGAACTGCTCCGGCGTTTCTCATGCGTGTGACGACGGTCGCATCGAAATCAGAGATGTGATTTCTGCGATGGATACTGCCCGCCGTTTGCCGCATGCCTTTGATCGCAAAGATCTCTTTGGCGGTATAAGGCACGCCGAAAAAAGGCGGCAGCTCGTCCGGATTCACTGAGGCAAGTTGTCGGGTCTGTTCGGCCGCTTCCCGAGTCGCCTGCTCGAAACGCTCTTCGGTCACGGCATTCAGAGACGGATTCACTTCGCGGACTTTTTGGATGTGGGTCTCGACGGCCTCGGACGGCGAAATCTCTTTCGCACGGATCAGGGCCGCGATATCGGAAGCACTTTTTTCCAGAAGAAATCGAAGATCGCGACTCATCTTGGGAATGCCACGGTTCGTTCTTAAACGTTGAACTTGAAGAAGAGGATGTCTCCGTCTTGAACGACGTACTCTTTGCCTTCAGAACGGTACTTTCCAGCGGTCTTGACCGCAGCTTCGCTCTTGAGGGTGAAGAGGTCTTCGCAGTGGTAGGCCTCGGCACGGATGAAACCCTTTTCGAAATCCGTATGGATCACGCCCGCCGCTTGCGGTGCCTTCATGCCTTTTTTGATGGTCCAGGCGCGAACTTCTTTTTCACCGGCGGTGAAGTAAGTCCACAGGCCCAGCAGATTGTAGGCTTCACGGATCAGACGGTGCAGACCCGGCTCGGTCGCATTCATAGCCGACAGGAATTCAGCGCGCTCTTCTGGTGGGAGCTGAGCGATCTCGGCTTCCATGGCGGAACAGATGAGGATGGCTTTGTTGCCTTCTTCTTCGGCGCGTTTTTCCACGGCGCGGGTCCAGTCGTTTCCACCAGCGGCGAAATCGGTATCCGAAACGTTGCAGGCATAAAGAACCGGTTTCATCGTCAGCAAGTGGAAATCGCGGGCGACCAGGGCTTCGAATTCGTCCAGTTGAACCGAGCGGGCTGGAAGGCCTTTCGCCAAAGCCGAATGGATTTTCAAAGTCGCATCGTATTCGATTTTGAGTTTCTTATCGGCGGTGGATTTCGCAGTCTTTTCGATTTTCTTGAGACGTTTGTCGACGGTCTCGAAATCGGCCAGCATGAGCTCGGTGTTGATGACTTCGATATCGCGAACGGGATCGACGGACCCGGAAACGTGAATGACGTTGTCATCCGAGAAGCAGCGAACCACATGGATGATCGCATCGGTCTGACGGATGTTGGACAAGAACTGGTTCCCAAGACCTTCACCTTGGCTGGCGCCTTTGACGATTCCGGCGATGTCCACGAACTCCATGGTGGTCGGGACGATGCTCTGAGGTTTGACGAAGCCGGTGATTTTATCCATGCGAGGATCCGGAACGGTGACGACACCCACGTTCGGATCGATGGTGCAGAAAGGGTAGTTGGCGGCTTCCGCTTTGGCGCTGGTGAGCGCGTTGAACAGCGTGGATTTTCCAACGTTCGGGAGACCGACAATTCCGACCTGCAATGCCATGGGGACCGCCTTTATTTAAGGATTAGGTTCTAGCAGATTGGCAGGGGGAGGGCAACGCCGCGTGTCCCTTCGGGGGCGTCCTGCTTTTGAGGAACCGGGGGAGGGAACTTGGGATTTCTTTCCGGACACGCTCGTCCATGAGCTATGCCCGGATTTTTGCTCTCAAAGGGATGCCGATTTTGTGGCTCCCTCGGGTTTTAGGGCCCTTTGAGAGCAAAAAACGCGTCACGCTTCCGGGATGTCCTCCAAGAAATCCCAAGTTCCCTCCCCCGGTTCCTAAAAAGCAGGAGCGGAGATTCCCCTCTGATCAGGGTCGTTTCCGAGCAAGGGCCTGAAGGCATTTCAAGAAAAGGTAAGTACGAGATAACAAATGGCGAGAACGAAACGAAACGCCGAGAATGCTTTCAGTGAAGTTGGTTTGGCGATATTCGAGTTGCGAATCACTTGTTGAACTTGGTCGAGGCTTTCGAGAGGCCGTCGCGGAGGATGGCTTCGATGGCGTCGACCGAGCGGTTCAGGAATTCGGGGAGGGCGGTCATTTCTTCGTCGCTGAAGCGTTGGAGGACGTGTTCGTGCACGGGGATTTCCGGGTTCGTGGATCGGCCGACTCCGAGCTTCAGGCGGATGTAGTCCGATGAGCCCATTTTTCCGTGGATGTCGCGGATGCCGTTGTGGCCGCCGTGGCCGCGGTTTTTTTGAATGCGGATCGAGTTGAAGGGGATGTCGATCTCGTCATGGACGACGATCAGATTCTCGAGGGGGATCTTGTAGAAATCCATCAACGGTCGGACGGAGTCCCCAGAGAGGTTCATAAAGGTCTGTGGTTTCACCGTCACGATCTCTTGATCCTCCCAGCGAAACTTGTTCACCAGTCCCTTGAAGTCGGTTTTTGAGTCCGGAGCATTCAGGGATTTCAAAAGATAGTCGATCGCCATGAAGCCGATGTTATGGCGAGTGAGAGCGTATTTCGTTCCTGGATTTCCGAGACCTGCAATGAGCCACATACAAAAACTCTCTCATTCAATCGGAGAAGGTGCCAGGTCCTGTTTACGGACGCCCTGCGTCCGTAAACAGGACCTGGCACCTTCTGAAAAAGAAAAAGGCAGTGTTGCCACTGCCTTTTTGAAAACTCAGTTGTGTCGGAAGAATTACTTCTTCGCAGCAGCAGGAGCGGCGGCAGCAGGGGCTGCTGCTGCGGCAGGAGCAGCAGCATCTGCGGCTGGGGCTGCGGCTTCTTCTTCGAGGATGCTGACGGTTGCCAGAGTTTGTTCTGCACCAGTTACGATGCGAACGCCTTCGGCCACTTTCAGGTCGGAAACGTGGAGAGTGTCACCCACACCGAGACCGGAAACGTCGGCAACGATGAATTCTGGGATTGCTGTTGGCAAGCACTCGACTTCGACCTGACGAGTGATGACGTTCAAGAAACCGCCATCGGACAAACCAGCTGGTTTTCCTTCGAGACGGATCTCAACGTTAACGCGAACGGTTTTGCTCAGATCGAGAGCGAAGAAATCAACGTGCTGAGGACGACGGCTCACTGGGTGAACGTTCACTTCCTTGATCAGAACAACGCGACCGTTGGCTTTCGCTTCGGCGCTTTTCAGGTTGAAGAGGGCGTTCTCGTAAGCGCGAACGTTGTAACGAACAACGTCACCTTCGTTGATCCAGACGGACATGTTTTCGCCGGCTCCGTAAACCACAGCTGGAACTTTGCGTTCGCTGCGGAGACTGCGGCTTGTGCCTTTTCCGGGTTGACGGGCTTCAACGTTCAAATCAATACGCTGTTTCATCGCTTACCTGCCTTGGAGTCTGTTTCTCAGACTCAATATTTAGTGTCCAACTTCCATCCGTCACTCAATCGAACAAGGAGCTGACGGAATCGTTTCCGTGGATTCTCTTGATGGCTTCCGCGAGCACGGGGGCTACGGAGATCACTTCGATTTTCCCACAGTTTTTCGCTACTTCGGACAGTGGAATGGTGTCCGTGACCCAGACTTTTTCGATCGGGCTTTCTTTCAAACGAGAGATGGCCGGACCAGACAAAACAGGGTGGGTCGCAACAGCGAAGACACGTTTTGCACCATTCTTGTAGAGACTGTCAACAGCTTGTGTCAGGGTTCCCGCCGTATCGATCATATCGTCCACGATAATGGCCGTTTTTCCGGCCACATCCCCGATCAAATGCAGCGCTTTGGCTTCATTTGGGCCTGAACGGCGTTTGTCGATGATGGCAATGGAGGCTTCGATGCGTTTGGCAAAGGCTCGGCAGCGCTCGACGCCACCGGCATCGGGACTCACCGCGACAAACTCAGCGCCTGTGCCCTGAGTTTCGCGCCAGGCGCGAGCCAGGGTCGGAATGGCGAACAAGTGATCCACGGGAACGTTGAAAAAACCTTGGATTTGGGCGGCGTGGAGGTCGACTCCGACGATACGCTCGGCCCCGGCGGTGGTGATCAGGTCGGCCATGCACTTGGCCGAAATCGGAGCCCGTGGAGCCACTTTCCGGTCCTGGCGGGCGTATCCAAAGTAAGGAATCACGGCTGTGATCTGTTTGGCTGAGGCCCGCTTCAGGGCATCCAGCATGATGAACAGCTCCATGTAGTTTTCGTTCACGGGCGGGCAGGTGCTTTGAAGCACGAACACGTGTTCTCCGCGGACGCTTTCATGGATTTCGACTTGAATTTCGCCGTCAGCGAATCGGCTGACCGCGCAGTGACTGAGTTCTGCGCCCAAGGATTCGGCCACTCTCTTTGCCAATCCCGAGTTCGCATTTCCTGAAAAGAGCTTCATCCCCATCGTTCCCTCCAGTGAATTTTTGAGGAGATTAATGGCCTCGGCGCGAATTGGCAAAAACTGAATGCGGAAGTTTCAAGGCTGATGCCTCTTGTTATGCCGGTGCGCCTTCGTTCAGCTTCTCAAGGAAAGCTTTGAGAGCCTTGGATCGGTGGCTCAGGCGGACCTTGTAACCGGGTCCCAGTTCGGCCAGGGTTTTGGTTTCTCCCTCGGGAATGAACACGGGATCGTAACCGAAACCGAGCTGTCCGGTTGCGGCCTTTGCGATGGTTCCCTTCATCTCGCCGGTGAAAATCCACTCTTGGCCATCCGGCGTGTAGACGATCATCGTGCAAAGAAAACGGGCACTGCGGTCACTGACGGCGCGGATCTGCATCATCTTCAAAAGCTTTGCAACATTTTCACTGTCGGAGGCTTTCGGACCGGCATAGCGGGCCGAATGGATGCCGGGAAGTCCGCCAAGGCCGGTGACCTCGAGGCCAGAGTCTTCGCCCATGACCCAGTCTTTTGAGCGCACGGCTTTCAAGGATTTGGTCTTGATGCGGGCATTGTCCAGAAAGGTTTTTCCATCCTCGGGCCGAGGGGAAAAACCGGCGATTTCGGATTGTGTATGAAGTTTCAAATCCGCCAATTCACGAAGCTGGATTTCGAACTCTTTCATCTTTCCGGCATTTCCGGTCGCGATCCACAACTCCATCAGATTTGGGATTTGATCAGATGGCCGACGATCGCGGATTGATGTTTGAAGAGCTCTTGGGTTCCGCTTTGAGCGAGGAACATCAAGGCGTTCAACTGCTCATGAGAGAAGGGTTTGTCTTCGGCGGTTCCCTGGATCTCGATGAATTTATTTTCGTTCGTCATGACGACGTTCATGTCCGTGCCGATCGAAGAATCCTCTTCGTAATTCAGGTCGAGCAAGAGGTCCGCACCATGCAGTCCGACACTGACAGCGGCCACATAACTGGTGAGAGGGTTCGAACGGACTTCGCTGACGGCCATGAGCTTTTCACAAGCCAAAGCGAGGGCGACGAAACCACCAGTGATCGCGGCTGTTCGGGTCCCGCCGTCCGCATTGATGACGTCGCAATCCACGGTGATCTGTTTTTCGCCGAGGGCGCGAAGATCGACACCGGCCCGGAGGCTACGACCGATCAAGCGCGAGATTTCCTGAGTGCGTCCACCCGAGGCGGTTTTGTCCCGTTTCATCCGTGTGTGCGTCGAGCGGGGAAGCATCCCGTATTCCGCTGTGACCCAGCCTTTTCCCGTGCCTGACAGCCATGACGGAGGCTTGGCCTCGTAGCTGGCAGTGCAAAGAACCCGGGTTTTCCCGAATTCAACCAGGCAAGAGCCTTCGGCGTATTCGGAAACATGGGGAGTGAGTTTGATTTCGCGGAGTTGGTGATTTTTTCGCCCGTCATTTCGCATGCGGGCATTCAGCCATAAGGGGTCAGCCCCTGTCACGTCGAAAACGAAATGGTGAGGGGTGCGAGGGGAAAGGGCCTTTGGGATTCCTCTCTCAGCTTGCGGGACAGCTGTTTCAGGGCGTCCTGAAGGCGTCTGAGTTCTTGTTCCACATCCGCCATGTTCTCAAGCCGTGTGGCCCGGAGGGTGACTCCGTGGAAAAACAGGGGGTTGAGGTCCGTGAGCGTGACTTCGCCATCCCGGCGGACTTTGTCCAAGAGGCTGTCTTCGGCGCGGCGACTCCAGTTGGGGCCGGAGGCCTGTCCTGGAAGTTGAAGCTGAATCAGGCGAAGCCAGCGATGGATGCCCTCGGTCAGTCCACCATCCGCACGCAGCAGGTTCATGGAACCCATGGGCAGGTTGTCGGTTTTCAGGGTGCCCAGGGTTTGAGTCAGGAAGATGTCGGTGTTTCCTCGGCCCTCAGAGATCTCTGTCAGATGATTTTCAAGGCAGGAGGAGGTGTCGAAAAGCACTCGCAGTTTTCGCTCGACGTCCGACTCGACCCGAGCGCGAGAGAGCGAGCGCATGGCATTCAGGTAGTCCGTTTGAACACGCACGGCTTCTTCTTCGTCGGCTCCAAGAAGGTGGGATAGTTCGTGCACGAGCAATGCTTCCAGCTCACGAGGCGCCGAATCCATGGGCAAGGAGGCCAGCAGGAATCCGCTGATGCAAATGACGGTGGGGTGCAGAGAGATGATACTGCCTTCGCGGTGCCCGGAATTTGAGGGGCATGGCGAGTCCGTGCGGAATTGAATGCGGGCCGAATCGAGAAATCCCAAGAAGGCCGTGATCTCCATCGGGGCCGTCCGGCTGCTGCCGATCAGCGTGGGGTTGTTTCGTCGTTCTTTCGAGGTGATCCAGGCGCGGATCTGGGCGCGAGAGCCTGGAAGCAGGCGTTCGATCCCTTCGACTCCGGCCGATTGTGGACCAACCGAGTTTCCTCCGTTGCCGATGACTCGGATCCCAGCCTGAACATTCAAGGACAGCAAAAGAATCAAGGCCAAGGTTTTCATGGCAACTCCTTATCGAGCCGGAAAAGCTGGATGGACAGTTGATAGACAGAGTCTTTTTGCTCGGCGGAGGAACCAAATCGTCGAGCGAAGGAGTCCTGAAACTCCCGGATTGCTTCGCGGGCTTCTTTGAACTGCCCGGACGGAAAAGTGAAGACCATGCTTAGGAACTCGCGTTTTGCGACTTCGTCCTGAAACAAGGAAAGCTGGGCCCGTTCGAGCATTTTCGAATGGAAATTTTTTAGGGACGGCGAAGGAATGTCGAAAGTGGTTTCGCTTTCTTCGGAGTTGGCTCTGTAGCCGTTTCCTTCGATGGAAATAATTTTCAGGACCAGCAGATCTTTGATGAGCTGCTGGATGCGGGGAACGGGGCAGCCGAGTTTTTTCGCAAGCCACGACTCGGTGGCTGTGTGGCCGCCGATTTCGAAAAGCTCGAGAACAGCCATGTGCTCCCAGCTCAGATGTCCCGAGGGACCTTCCAGCGGGAGGAGACTTTTCTGGGAAAGTCTTTTCATGATGGATTCGAGTTCACGTGTGGACCGTGCGCGCTCCAGCGGGCTGCGCGCATGATGAGCGCTCACACTGAGCAAAAACATCTTGGATTCTCTGCTGGAGAGGTGGAGTTTTTTTGCGATCTCGACGGCGCGTTTTTGTGAGATGCCTTTTTTTCCGGTTAGTAAACGGGACAGAGCCGCCGCGCTCATTCCGAGATCGTCGGCGAGCCCTCTCAACGATGAACGAGTGCCGGCCTGTTTTCTCTTGGCCAGAGCGTTCTGCAATTGCTGAATATGAAAAGCTTCAGATTTTTGCACCATTCAAGGGGTGCATGAATCCGTTCCCGAAGACAAGTCTTACCGCGCTTATGTTGTCCTCTTTGCGGAATTGGTCAACACACGAGGGAGAATGACGGTTTTTTTGTTGTCTCAGACGATTTACGCAGGTTAGGCGCGGCCATTTTTCCTTCAGAGAGACGGGTGGTCTTCCGAGAAATAAATATGCAAAAACGGACGGATTTTGTGGCCTTATTGAGTCGTTTTACTTTCAGAGGATCGATCTTCGGCCTCTTCTGTTTTTTCCTTTCCCAAGGAGCCTTCGCGGCTCCGGGAATTACTTATCATGGTCGTCTTTTGAACCCGAATGGGCAGCCGGTTATCTCGTCCAACGTGCAGTTCCGACTTCAGGTCCGAACGCCCGCTTTGACGAACTGTTTGTTATTCGAAGAGATCCATACCAAGGACCTGTCCGCTTCGAGCGGTGTCTTTTCTGTGACTTTGAACGATGGTTCGGCAACGACCTTGAATCCCGGACCTTTCACGTTGGATCGCATTTTTCAGAATCGCGGGACTTTCAATTTCGATTTAGGGAAATGCGCGGGCAGTACGGACGAGTACTCTCCGGGAATCACTGACGGCCGTTTGTTGTATGTGTCTTTCAATGACGGAAGCTTTTCGGGGTGGGAGCCTTTGCCTGCTCAGGAAATCAATTTCGTGCCGATGGCGCTGGAAGCGGTTTCAGTCGGCGGGCATAAGCCTTCAAATTTTTTCCGCGTTCTTGATGGCTCAACTTTGCATGTGATGGATCCATGGACTTCGGTGAGTTACCAAAAACTTTTGGATTTGGTGACGAACGTTTCGATCTCGGGCGGGAATGCCAGCATCGGTGGGAACGCGGCAGGTTTTACGGGTTCTCTGGCTGGGGATGTGAGCGGAGGCCAGATCGCCACGAAAGTTGAGCGAATTCAGAATCGTGCGGTGTTGGATGTGACTCCATCCAACGGACAGGTTTTGGCCTGGAATCATGCGAACTCACGTTGGGAGCCCTCGACTCCTTCGACAAGTGCCGCTCCCTCGGGTGGTGCCAGCGGAGATCTGACCGGAAGTTATCCGGGACCGACCATCGCCGCGAACGCGGTGACAACGGTCAAGATCAACGACGAGGCGGTGACGCTCGCGAAACTGCAAAAAGCCAGCGCCGATGGTCAGGTTCATCGCTTTGACGGAACGGATTGGCAGTTTGCAAAACTTCACTATCGTGACTTGATCAACAACACCTCGGGAAGTCCTTGGCCGATTGCGGATTGCACGGCTGGACAAGCGATCGTGTGGCAGTCGGCGACGGATTCGTTTGTGTGTTCGAGCCTCACGATTGGCAGTGCGAATATCACCGATGGCAGTATTGCGACGGCTGATCTGGCTGATGGTGCGGTCACGAGTGACAAGATCGCGGGCCTAGCGGTGAATAAGATCACGAGCGGAGCAGGTCTTTATCTGACCTATGCTCCAAATGGTGCGAACTGTTCGGATGGTCAGGTCTTGAAAAAAACAGCGAACGGCTGGGAGTGCGGTGTTGATAGCGGTCTAACGGCCGAGGTTGATCCGACGGTTCGAGATTATGCCAAGAACGATCCATCGGCTGATTTCACAACTCCTTCCGGCGTTTTGACTTTGGTGACCGTACCTGTTTCCAAAGGGGGAACGGGAGCGACGACCGAGCAGGGGGCGATCAATAATCTTCTGCCGGCGCAAAGCGGTCAGAGCGGCAAGATTCTGCAAACCAACGGATCGAATGTTTCCTGGGTGGACACTCCGGCCACTGGGATCACGGCTCTGACGGGTGATGTGACGGCTTCGGGCTCTGGTTCGGTCACAGCAACGATTGCGAACAACGCGGTGACCAGCGCTAAGATTCTGGACGGCACGATCCTGGGAACGGATCTGGATTTTACGGGAACGAATGCCTCGACAACGGGCTTTGTGATGAAGGATTCAAGCGGCAAGTTCGCAAACTTTGTCTGCTCGACACCCGGTCATATTCCGACTTGGAGTGCGACGGGATTTGTGTGTCAGGCGCCAGCTGCTGAAACGGACCCGCAAGTGGGAGCGAATACGACGAACTATCTGTCGAAGTGGGATGGTTCGGCTTTGGTGACGAGCGGTGTCTTCGAGAGCGGTGGCAACGTCGGGATCGGGACGAGCACACCTCTGGCAAAACTTGATTTGGCGGGAGCACTCCGTATTCACGAGCCCGCAGGTGACGGTGGTGCCATCAAAATCACGGAGAGAGGAACCGGTTACGGTGGAAAGTTGGTCTGGCTGGACGAGACCAATGCCTTTTCTGCCGTCATGACGAAGACTGCAAATGACTCTCTTGCCTTTTATACCGGTGGTCTTCACTCGGCAGGAAACGAAAAGGTGGTGATTACATCCGCCGGAGACGTTGGTGTTGGGAAGAATAACCCTTCAGAAAAGCTGGACGTCGACGGAAATGTCAAAGCGACCCAGTTTTGTTTGGGTGGAAGCTGTATTTCCGCTTGGCCAAGTGCTGGCGGCAGCGGAACGGTGACCTCCGTCGTTGCGGGCACGGGTCTGACGGGTGGCAACATCACGAGTTCAGGAACAATCGGTCTTGGGACTGAACTTGCGGGTTTGAACTCTTTGAATTCCACCGGATTCATGAAGCGCACGGCGGCTGGTACTTATTCGACGGCGACAACTCTGGATCTGGCAACGGAAACCACAGGTACGCTGGCTCTCGCAAGGGGCGGGACGGGGGCCACGACTCGGAATGTTGCGATCAATAACCTTCTTCCGGCTCAAAGCGGCCAGACCGGCAAGATCCTCCAAACGGATGGAACCGATGTTTCATGGGTTGTTAAACCAGCCGATGGGATCACGGCTCTGACGGGTGACGTGACAGCTTCGGGCTCTGGCTCCGTCGCCGCAACGATTGCGAACAATGCGGTGACCAGTGCCAAGATTCTGAATGGCACGATCAATGGTGTGGATCTGGATTTTACCGGAGTCCAAGGGGCAACTACGAACTTCGTGATGAAAGACTCGACCGGCAAGTTCGCCAACTTTGGTTGTTCGACGTCGGGCCATGTTCCGACTTGGAGTGCGACGGGATTTGTGTGTCAGGCGCCAGCGATCACGGAGACAGATCCTCAGGTGGGAGCGAACACAACGAACTATCTGTCGAAGTGGGATGGCTCGGCTCTGGTGACGAGCGGTGTCTTCGAGAGCGGCGGCAACGTCGGCATCGGGACGATGAGCCCTAATTTCTCTCTCGAGGTTCAAAAAGCCGATTCCAATACGACAGCGATGGTCACCAACAGCAGCTCGACAGCAAGCCGCTATCCGGGATTCGTGGCGGTGAACTACTCCGGTGGCTTAGGAGGCTCGCCGAGCTTCCAGGGATTGGGCTATCGCGGAACCGTGGCTGCTCCGGCAGCCGTGCAGTCCGGAGATCTTCTTGCAGCATTTACCGGAATCGGTGGAACAGGAGTTAGCTGGAACACATCTCAGTGGGCATCTGGAATGCAGTCTCAGGCGACGGAAACGTTCTCTGCCACCAGCAATGGCGCCCGATTGATTTTCTTCACCACTCCGAACACCACGACCGGTTGGATCGAGCGTATGCGTATCGAACAGAACGGAAACGTCGGGATCGGGACGATGGCGCCGGCGGACAAGCTGGATGTGATCGGGAAAATTCGCGCGACTCATATCTGTGCGCCAAACGGAGGCAACTGTAAGGACCTCACGACGTCTTGGACTGGTAACGTTGGGACCGTGACAGAAGTGACCAGTGCAAATACGGATATCAGTGTCTCGGCTTCCACATCCGCTCCCGTTCTGACTTTGAACTCCGGAGTCGGGGCGAACCAGATTCTTA
>JAHBUU010000033.1 GCA_019637895.1 Pseudobdellovibrionaceae bacterium
ACACCATTCGAAATTCACGAAAGAGGTCTTGTAGCGTTCCTGGAACTCCTGCACGAGAACATCGAAGTCCGGTGTATTGCGGGATTTTTTAGGCTCTTCGATTTCAAGAGCCTGTGGGATTTTCGGAGGCGCGACCGGAGCCGCTGGAGCGGGCTTGCTCTCGGCTTTGGCGACAGGCTTTTCTCCGGTTCGATTGATTCCAAGAAGTGCCTCGAAGTCCTTAAGAATTTGTTCGTCGGAATCGATTTGAACGCCGGGTTTTTTTTCTCCGGCGGTGGTCGAGACGGGCTGTTCGGTCGGAGTCGCGACATCATAGAGATCCGAGTAGAGAAATTTATAAAGACCGCGGGGCTTCAGCCCTTCTTCAGCCTCGGTGGAGGTCATTTTGGACAGACCTTTTAAGGACTGTCCTCGGCAAAGATAGGCCGGGAGACGGGCCTCGTTCAACATACTGGGGGCTAGCTTCAGTCTTTGGAGACCCGAGTTCGGATAAGTTCTGTTGGATCCGAAACCATAAGAGATCCCCAAGGCCTCGTTCGGGGTGAGGAACGGAACCTGGCAAGAGTAAAACTTTGATCGGACCGTGTTGTAAAAGCTCAGGCGCCCTCGAATGGCCGAAGAGTTTTTGACGAAGTCCTCCAAGGAGAGCCCGCCGAGAGTCAAAGACTCATGCATGTAAAACATCATGATGGTGGAAGCCTGACTTTTGACCGTCGAAGGCATGTCCGTGATCCGCTGAGTGGTCGCCATGACGTGAATTCCGAACGCTCGGCCTTTTTTGAGCAAAAGCGACAAATGGTTCCCGAGATCTTCGTTGTGATACTCCGAGATCATGTGGGCCTCGTCGATCCACAAGAGAATGCGCGGGTAATCTGGCAGATCACTGCGTTTCAGATCGGCCTTGAATTGACGGTACTCCTTCAAGCTGGTCGGTGGGGTGGAGAAAGCCTCGCTGTAGGTATATTCACGGGCGGCCATTTCGATCAGGAGGGCGCCGAGCAGGCTGTACCACTCATCGCGATTTGTGGCGATTCGCCCGACCTGCGGGTGGTCTTGAAAGGCACGATAATCGATTTGTTTCGGATCGATGATGTAGTTCATCACATCCTTGTGAAAGGCCAGTGTCTGCGAGAGCAGAAAACGGAAGAACGAGCTTTTCCCAAAGCCGGATGCGCCGTACATCTGCGCATGCGTGAGATCTTCGAACGGGAGGAAGAGAGGTCCGAACTCTCCGATGCCCATGAAGAGGCCTTGCTGTTGATTCGCTTGGATGTATTTCAAAATGGAAAGAACGGAATAGAGCTGATCCGGGACCTTCACACGAGAGATCGACAATAAAACGCCATGACGGCCTTCGAGCTGTTTTGATGAAACGGGAACATCCCCGAAATAGTTGCGGAGGCTTTGCAGACCTTGGGTCGACAAACTAACGTTCAGGACAGTCACGTCGACACTGAACTCGTTGGCCTCGATGGTCGAGATCTCCGGCGGGTTATTGCGATCCAAGGACACGAAACAAGAGAAAAAATAATCGATGCTGCTCATTTGAAATGACCCTCTAAGCTAAGTTTCCCTGATAAAAAGCGGAGCAGGCAATTGAATGGATAGGGGACTGGACAAAGAGAGAGACCGGGCGATCTCGACCTTTTTCGATCGATCGCTCTCCGTGCATGACAAGCGAGGAACGTCAGGGAAAACTAGAGAGCATGCTGTCTAGAGATCAAATAAAAATCATTCTTTATGGTCTGACCTTTCTCTTGATTGCGGGTTTGGGTTTTTATGGATTTCACTTGGCATTTCCTTCGGAATCCTTGTCGAACATTGCGTATTATACATTGCAGCTTTTTGCGCTTCAGCCGCCTTCGGCGGACCACGAGATCAACTTTGCATTGAATCTGGCGCGCTTCGGGGCGCCTCTTTTGTTGGCAGGATCAACCATCGGACTTTTTTTGTATGCGTCTGGACGGGGAGCGAGGGGTTGGTTTGGTCGGGGATTCCGGGATCATCTCATCATTTTCGGGCAGGATGATCTAGCCGTTCGCCAGGCCTTGTCTAGCAGGGAAAGGGAAGAAGCTCGGGACGTGGTGTTGGTCGTGGATGGGATCGGAGACGAGGTGGTGGCCTCTTTGGAAAAGAAAGGCATCAACGTCTATCCGCTGTCCGGTAACCTCTTGCATATTCTGAAGAAAATCAAAACGAAAAGGGCTGGGATGATCCTTTTGATGTTGGAGAGCGAAGATCAGCGGCTCCATCTGAAAAAGCTCTTGAGTGCGGAACTCGGAACAGAAAGTGATTGTCTTGTTTTCGTCCGAGGAACCGAGGACCAGGACGAAGATCTTGTGGATGGAAAAGGGAAGACGGTACAAGAGGTCCTTGAGGCCGAAGCTTTAAGGCCCCACACCCGGTGGGTTTACTTTGATCCCTATGAACTTGCGGCTCAGAAGATTCTCACGGATTTCGGCCCACATCTTTTTGTTCCTCAACGAATTGAATTGGAATCAGAAAGACCCCATATCGTCATATTTGGATTAGGGACTTTGGCACAGGCCTGGATGAAAGCGGCCCTGGCGAATTGCCATTTTCGATCCGAAGAAAAAATCCGCATGACCGTGTTTTATGATCAAGGGCCAGAGTCAGAAATCGCCCAAAGTTACCGCAAGATACTGGGTCAGAAAGAAATGCGTGGGTCCAGGCTTGAAAAAGTGAATCGCTGCCGCGAATCCTCTTACCAGGACGTCCCTCGTGAGGAATTTTTGGCATCAGCGGAACTTCACGCGGGTCGGTACTTCGATCTTCACTTTGAAGGCGTCTCTTTTGCGGACCTGGATAGCGACTTGATCGAGGATGTGTTGAAAAGCCGTCTGCAAGCTGGGGAAAAGGCCGTCGTCTATCTTGCTCACTCTCAAGATGCCATGACCTTGAGAACGGCCCGGGTTCTGGATGGGGATTATCGCAATCTGGATCATTTGATCGCGAAATGTGTGATTTGTATTCAAGAGGTGAAGGCGTCCTCCCGGCACCTGCAGATCTTGGGTGGGAACTCGGATTTCATGATGATTTTCCCGATCGAAGAAGTCTTTCAAGGACCAGAGAGCCTAAACCGCCTTGGAGATATCGAGGAGCGAGCGAGCAAGCTGCATATGTCCTACTTAAAAAGCCCGGACAGTCTGCGTGAACCTTACGGCGAAAGGGCTTTTCGCCTATGGTCCGAGCTTCCACAAGATAAGAAAAAGTCCAATCGATCGGCCGTTCTCCATTTTTTCGTCAAGGCGTCCTTGTTCGGATATTCAGATTCTAGGCATTGGGATTTCGACAAACTGGAAGAGGTCTTTCGGAAGTATGAATCCCAATTGGCTCGTCTGGAGCACCAGCGCTGGGAGGCCTTCCATTTCGTCGAAGGCTGGCGTCTTGGTGAGCGTTTGGACAAAGACAAAACGCATCCCAGCCTGGTTCCGTTCGACTGGCTTTCCCAGCAGCAAAAAGACCGCGATGTTGAGCAGATTTACGCCGCCCTCAAGATGATGTGAAATCCATGAAAGGACTGACCCATGGAGACAACTGAGCTTTTTAAGAACCTGCGATTTGACGAGCAATTTCTGACGTTCTTTGCCTGCCTGAATGTCTTTTTGCAAAATGACTCGACGTTGGATTTTCGGGAAAAGATGTTCATGCTGAGGCTTGCGAAATCGATGGGATTCGATTGGATGGACGCTTCTTCAGTGGACCTGTTGGCGGAAAAAAAAGCCCAATCCATTTATCATGCTCGCCTCCTGGATATGACTCCACGAGAGCGGGACCATTTGCTGCGGGCGGTGATCGCGGTGATCACGGCGGATCGTTTGAAAACTTCCGAGGAAACTGCTCACTTGCAAGAACTCATCTCCTATCTTGGTCTCCAGAAATGGGACATGAAGGAAATGGGAGAAAGAATCAAGACGATCCAGGTCTCAGACATTGATCTGAATGACTTTGCACCGGCCAACCAAATCCTTGCCTATCTTGCGGTTCTTGAGATCGTCCATTCGGATCGGCGTCTGAACGAAGCTGAAACGAATCATATTCAGGAGATGTTCCGGGGTTTTTCAATTGATCGATATTCGAAAGAACATCGTCGAACCGGCCTGACCTTCCTGGTGGAAAGGATTCTTTTTGGGCGGGGCCTTTGCGAGCTGAATATGGCAAGCCTTCAGACCCTCAGCCAACAGCTTTCCGCGGGGATGTCGGAGAACGAAATCGCCCATATGCTTTGTGGACTGTTTGGCTATCATGCGGTCATTCGAGCCGAGTTCGAAGCTGTGCTTTTGGATCGTATCGACGAAGTTGCTGAGGTCCTTGGCCTGTCACCCGAGCTGTCGACGGCCATCATGGATTTCATGGGTGTTATGATCGTCGCAAAAAAAGGGGACAAAAGAACAAGTCCTCTTTTCACGGCGATGAAAATTTGCCTGACCAGCAAGGGGTCTTCGACGGATCGCCAGGAACTCTGGGGGTTCCTGGACCAGAAATTCGGTTTTGGCCAACTTCCTTTGCAGGTCCGGAACGAGGCCTTGGCCGTAGTCCTTTCTGCGCTAGCGCTGGACCGTGTTTCGCATAAGGGTGAAGAGCTCGTCCTGGACGAAGTGATTGAGCTATTTGGTTGCGACGTTGGTTTTGCGAACCGGTTGGTTTCCGATTTTAACCAAAGCCACGGGACCCATATTGTCTTGCCTGACAAAATGAATATGAAAGAGATGAAAAGCGAAGTCCGGCGCAAGAACCTGGACTACGAGATCTCGGAAAGACCGAAAAAGATCCAAACCTTCCAGGAAAACTGGGAAAAGTACCTCAAGAGCAGGTCTAGCTGAACCTCTGACCAGACGAGGACTGTCTCAAGGCGTCCTCTGAAAACACCGATAGATCACTCATGAATTTGAAGATTCTGAGCATCCTCGGGGCCATTTTTGTGACCTATAGCTGTTATACCTATTTGGGGTATAGCGAAACTCTGAGAAATTCGAAGTATTTCTTTGCGATCGGTCTTTCGATCTCTTTGCTGTCGAACCTGATGTGGTTACTTGGCGTGCGTTTGCTGAATCAGTCCCAAGGAATCTTTTGGTACGGGATCGCCTTTGATTTCATTGTGACAACCTGCTCGCTGTACATTCCGATCGTGCTTTCCAAAGTGAAATTCAATTCCTTGACCTGGTTGGGCGTGGGCCTGGTGATTTCAGGCCTATTCGTCATTAAAAACTTTGGAGTTCAAGAATGAACCAGGCTCATCGACTGCCTCCTTCGCATGGGGTTTCGCAGGGCCTGGCAAAGCCGGACAAATTCGTCGTTTTGCTGTGTCTGTCAAAGTCCCTTCAAAAACGGTTTTCGTTTCTTGAAGGTGCTGAGCTGGCAGGAAAAAACTTTCGGTCAGAAGGATTTTCCCCGGTCCAGGAGTTTTTGTCGGGAAGCAAGGCTTTCAAAATCAGCTACGAGTGTCCCATCTTTGTCAAAAACCAGACGGACAAAGAGGGTCAGCTCGTCTCTCGTCTTTTGGTGACGGAACATCTTCGCATGGGGGTGAGCCTGTCCAAGCGCACCCTTTTCCATTTTCCTTCGGATTGCCTGATGCTCTCTTATGAGTTCGAGATTTCGGATTTGAAAGCAACGGGTGAAAATGATCCCGCCGCTCTCTACGGAGAGCTGGAGGCCGAACTGTTTCGTCTTGGCGAAGAAGTTTTCAAATCGACCAAAGAGTCCGATCCGGATCTGGGTCCCGAGACCGTTTTGAATTGGCGCTATGCCTATTCGGTCTTTTACGGGAATCCTGATCGCGAATCGTTCCCCATGGACCGAGTGGTGGGGGATCTCGACGCTTTTGCGAAAGTCGAACCGACGATCAAGAAAGAATTCGTTCGATCGAATGTCTTCACCTGGGAATATGCCTATTTGAATCTGCCGAAGCCCTCTGATCACAAAGAGGCCGATGTGGCCTCGTTGGTCAGCTATCAATGCTTTTTGTACTATCAGTTGGAACAGATGCAGAAAGAGACGGCTTCTTTGGTGCAAGAAATCCAACAAAGCTTTCTGCATCGACGAAAAAAAGAGATGGATCGTTTGATCGATCGCTCGGTCCTGATGCGGCTCGAGGTGAACAAGCTGACGGATTCCTATGTGGTCGATCGGGTGACTTATGCCCGCGATTACCAGGCGATCCTCAGACAGCTCGAGATCTCTTTTGAGTCGGATCGAAAAATGAAGCTGTTGCAATCGGCTTCGCAGGAAATGATCGGTCTTGTGAAGCACGTCAATGACATTATCGAAGTTCGCACCAGCGGAGTGATTCAAAAGGTCCTTGTGGCTTTGGCCTTTTATGCTTTGCCAGGGGCGATCACGGATTCGGCGACTTTTATCGGAATCCTTCCCGAGGCCGAAGCTCCTTCTGTCAGGGGTTTACTGTTTATCGGATTGATCGTCTGCATGGTTGGAATTCCTTATCTGTCGATTCATCTCAAGACCAAGATCTCCGGAGATTCCTGATGAAGCGGAACCTGAGCCTTTTGCTGTTGTGCCTGTTGGCGTTGGTGGCCTGCTCGACTTCGGAGAAAAAGGCCGAAGAAGACGAAGTTTACGTTGCAAGCCTTGGGGATCTCATGATGCGTGCGGACTGGGATTCGCCCTCAAAGGCTCTGGAAAAGTACGAGTGGCAGTTGAAGTACCGGGTTGACGATCCCAAACAGGATTTTTTGCATGAGCTGAATCTGGCGGGACTGAGTTTGATGTCGGGAAAGCCCGCCAAGTCCCGGGCTCATCTTGTTCGTGCCTCGAACTATATTGATTGGCAGAACTATACGTCCATTTTGAATGAGACCGCCGAAGTCGTCTTGCTGATATCCATTCAAGAGCGCTACCGCTTGCAGCCCCAAGAGTATTTGATGATCAACTATTTGGGGGCACTGACTTATATCCTCGAAAATGACTGGAAAAATGCCCTGGTCGGCGTCCGCGCTTTGCACGAAAGCCTCCGCCGAATCGAACAAGAGTTTCCGGGCCAGCGCTTCGAGTCGCTCGCCTATTTCTATTTTTTCACAGGATATATTTATGAGCAGAACAATCTGTTCGATGATGCCCGGATCGATTACGAGCAGGTGCTTAAGCTGAATCCGAAATGGCCAACGCTGGATCTTCATCTTTGGCGAGCGTATGAAATGACCGGAGATTCGGAAAAAGCCGATCTCTTTGCGGCGAAAATCGGTTACGGCAAGATCTCGAAAGAGCAACGTCGTAAGACAGCCAAAGCTTTTCCTCTGAAGCTCTTGATTGCGCATAAATTTGGATGGAGAGACTCTTTTGACCTCAGGCTGAGCGATGTCCACATCGAGCGCACTTTTCCGAATGGGGAACGGGAAGCCTGGGGCTCTTCTTTTGTTCAGCAAGGCATGTCTCGCTCGGCAATCGATCGAGAGATTGCCGCGGTCACTCCGAAAAAAATGGACAATCCCGCCTACCTTTTGCACGTCAATCCTTACTCGATCACCTATATGGTTCTGGGTTCAATCTTCGGGGCCTATTGGGAAGCCTTGGGGTCAAAATCAAAGCCCAAGTTCATCGTGAATAGTTTCGAATTCGTTCCGGATTCGGTGCATCTGCTGTATCTGACGGCCTGTGAGGCGGACGATGCAAAATGCGATTTCCGCAGCTATAGCCTGATCAATGTGCCCCATCACGTCGTTCGCCGGAAAAATTTGTTCCTGATCCAGTACAATTCGGCCTCGAAATCGATTCCATTCAACTAAGTCCCAGTCGGCTTTTGACGACACCGCGAAAAAGCCCGCAAGAGCTTGCCAAAATCCCCAGTTCTGTTCACCTTGGAGCGGAACTGGAGGAAGCAATGAAGCTCTTTTATGCCCCGGGCGCCTGTTCTTTGGCCGCCCATATCGTGATGAACGAATTGGAATTCAAATATGAACTCGAGCGCGTGAACCTGCGTGAAAAAAGCCCTGAATTTTTGAAGGTTCAACCCAAAGGTGTTGTGCCCGCACTCTTGCTCGACGATGGCGATGTTCTGACTGAAGACGCTGTGATTTTGCAGATGTTGGCTGATCAGAAGCCGGAAAAGAATCTCTTTCCACGTTTCGGCGGTCGCGACAGATACCATGCGATGGAGATGATGCATTATATCGCCACCGAGATTCACAAAGGATTTGGTCCGTTGTTCAAAGCCGAGCGCATGTTTGAAAACAAAGAAGCGCGCGAGACCTTCGTCAATTCAACGAAGGACCTTCTCTCCTCGAAGTTTTCCTATCTGTGTGATGTCTTGAAAAAGAAGAAGTTCCTGCTTGGGGACGACTATTCGATTGCGGACGCCTATCTGTTCACAATTCTGAATTGGTCCAACATGATGTCCGTGGACCTGACGCCGTATCCGGAACTGATGAAGTTCATGGAAACGGTCCGCTCGCGCCCAGCCGTTCAGGCGACGCTGAAAGCGGAAGGACTGCTCAAGTAATTTTAAGACGGGGGAAGTTTCTGCTTCCCCTGTTTTCTGCGCTCGCGAAAAAAGTCCGATAAAATTCCTGAACACTCGTCTCGTAAAATGCCGGTCGTGATCTCCATGCGGTGATTGAGCCGCGGATCGGAACAGATCTGATACAAGCTTTCCGTTCCTCCGGCTTTGGGGTCCGTTGCTCCGTAGACGAGTCTTTTGATGCGGGCTTGGACCAAGGCCCCCGCACACATCACACAAGGTTCGAGAGTCACATACAGGGTGGTATCGAGGAGCCGCCATTGCTGAAGGCGCTTGGAAGCCGTTTGGACGGCCAAGATTTCGGCATGGGCGAGGGGAGTTTTCCAGTTTTCCCGCATATTATAGCCATGAGAGAGAATGGTCCCATCGGCAGCCACCAAAACCGCTCCAACGGGCACTTCCCCGAGATCCCGGGCCTTTTCAGCCCATTTGAGGGCCATTCGCATGTACTTTTCGTCGCTTTTGGAGTCGATCACGCCCCCAAAATCGCCGAAAACCCGAAATTATGCAACGCATAAAATGCCCTATTCGAGAGCAGTGTTTGAGTTTCATGACCTGGTTTGTTAGACCCTTCTTCTGCCCAAGAGTGAAGGGAAGGTGATTTTCTGTGGCAATGACACGTATTAAGGACGGCGAAAGCTTCGAAGCAGCGTTCCGTCGTTTCAAAAAATCCTGCGAAAAAGCGGGTATCCTTTCCGAAGTAAAAAAACGCGAACACTTTGAAAAACCAAGCGTTCGTCTGAAAAAGAAATCGATCGCGGCTCGCAAACGCGCGGCTAAAAAATCTCGCCGTAGCTGGGGAGATTGATCGTTTCGTTCCGCTTCCCCTCAAAGGAGGCGGAATCATCATGAAGGCCGGACGCCATTTTTTGGCCCGGCCTTTTTTCATTGGAGGAACACATGGAAATTCGCGATCAGATCATGGGTGATGTCAAAACCGCCATGCGGGAAAAAGACAGCCTGAAGCTGAACACTCTTCGCTTTTTGCAAGCGGCGATCAAAAACCGCGAGATCGAATTGCGCCCGAACGCCATCAACGGCGACGAAGTCATGGGCGTGATCAAAAAGCTCGTAAAACAGCGCAAAGAATCCATCGAGCAGTACCAGGCCGGCGGTCGTCAGGATCTTGCTGACCAGGAAGCGGCCGAGCTCAAGGTTCTCGAGGCCTACTTGCCTGCGCAAATGGGTCGTGAGCAGGTCGAAAAGATCGTAGCCGACGTGGTTGCCTCCCTCAATGCCTCCTCCGTCAAAGACATGGGGCCGGTGATGAAGGAAGTCCAAGTTCGCACGGCTGGCGCGGCGGATAACAAACTCGTTTCCGAACTCGTTCGTGCGAAACTGAGCTAAGCTCCAAGGGAATGCGCTTTTCCGACGACTTCATTCGGCGAGTGATCGAAGCAAACAACCTCGTCGATATCATCTCCCAATACACGCAGTTAAAGCCTACCGGCGGCGGCCTGATGGGCCGCTGTCCTTTTCCAGATCACCAGGAAAAGACGCCGAGCTTTTCCGTCTCTGAGCAAAAGCAGGTCTATAACTGCTTCGGCTGCCACAAGAGCGGAAACATCGTCAGTTTCCTCAGGGACTATCATGGTTATGCCTTCCCCGAGGCGATCGAGTGGCTGGCGAAGCGGGCCTCGATTCCCATGCCCGAATCGGATCGCAGCAAAGAAGACGATGCCGCGGCCGCAAAACGAAAAAAAATCTTCGAAGTGAACCGTCTGGCCACGGTCTTTTTCGTCGAGCAGCTCGCTCGGACGCGAAGTGATCATTACGTTCGCCAGTACTTGCAAAAGCGTGGCTTGAGCGAAGAAACGATCAATGCGTTCAGCATCGGTCTTGCTCCCAGAGAATGGGATAGCTTTGTCACCGAGCTGAATGCGAAAAAAATTCCTCTGCAGATCGCCGAAGAAGCCCGATTGATCGTTGCTCGTAAGGACGGTCGCAGTGGGCACTTCGATATGTTCCGTGATCGCCTGATGTTCCCTATTCTGAACACGATGGGCGAGGCGGTGGCCTTCGGGGGGCGGGTTCTGAACCCCGAGGACAATCCGAAATATTTGAACTCACCGGAGACTCCGGTTTTTGAAAAGAAAAAAGTCCTCTACGGTCTTCACCAGACAGCCCGATACATTCGCAGCGAGGACCAGGCGGTCATTGTCGAGGGTTATATGGATGCGGTTTCCCTGTACCAAGCGGGGATTCGCAACGTGGCTGCCGTGATGAGCTCCTCTTTGACCATGGAGCAGTCCCGGATCATCAAGCGCATGACCCGAAACGTGGTGATGCTGCTCGACGGGGATCAGGCGGGCATCGATGGGGCCGAGCGCAGCCTTCCCTTGCTCCTGCAGGGCGATCTGTACCCCAAAGGCGTGTTTTTGCCTGGAAACAAGGACCCTGATGACTTCGTTCGGAGCGAGGGTGCCGAGGCTTTGCAGCAGGTGATTGCGTCCGCTCAGGATCTGCTCTTCGTGGTGATGGACCGTTGGTTGGTCGGCTATCGTGGGGAGCCTGCGGAAAAACTCAAATTGGTGGATAAACTGAAACCGATTTTGAATGGGATTCCGGACCCTCGGTTGCGAGAGCTTTATATGCAAGAAGTGGCCCAACGATTGGGAGCTCAGCTTCCTTGGTTACGACAAGCCCTGTCGACGACCGGTTCTTCGGAAAATTCCTTCACGGCGCCTGCAAATTCCTCTCGGGGAGGGCCTGGAAATCAACCGCAGAGGGGTTCTTCCGTGTCTTCTTCTCAAGGGGGAGTACGACGGGAGGCTCCTCCAGCGGCGGGAGAACCGTCACAGATTGTGTTAAAGGGGGCTCCGACGGCAGAACTCACGGCGATGGCTCTTGCGCTCAAGAGTCGTGCCAACTTTGAGACTTTTTCGAGTGAGGGATCACTCGAGTGGTTCCATCATGTGGGTGTTCATAAGATTCTTACAGAAGCGATCTCCGTCTATGGACAAGACCCTGAGCGCTTTGATAGATTGGCCAGTCTGCTCGTTTCGAGCGTGGATCAGCCGGGACTGTTGTTCGCGCGCGAGTTCTCGGGTCCCAAAGGGCCGGAAGAATTTGACAGCGAACTAGAAACGAAGTGGCTGAAAGACGCGCTGAAGAGAGTACGGGAGGGATTCCTCCGGTCTCAACTTCAAAAGCTACGAGCGGAACTTGCGACGGACCCGAGTCCTGAAAAACTCGAGCGCCTCGCAAACTTGCAAAAAGATATTACCCGTCTCACCAAAGGTTAAGGGGGATCATGAAACCCGGAACTCCAAATACGAAAGAGCCGACAAAAAGCCTGTCTCTCGCAGAACAAGAAGCAGTGATCAAAGAAGAGATCCAACGCTTTTTGAAAATGGCGAAAGAAAAGGGCTCTTTGATGATCGAAGAGATCAACGAGCTCTTGCCTCCAGAGATCTTGGCGCCATCCGTCCTTGATACGCTGATGCACGCTCTGGAACAAAACGGTGTTGTGATCACGGATCTTTCCGAGATCAACAAGGCCGCTGAAGAGGGCGAGAGCCCGTTCCTCGCCGATCCTGCGGCCGAGGGCGAAGAAAAAGACGAAGACGAAGTTCCCGAAGAAGAGGACGTCAAGTCGAACGATCCCGTTCGTCTGTACCTCCGCAAAATGGGATCCGTTTCCCTTCTCACTCGCGAAGGCGAAGTCGAGATCGCTCGTCGGATCGAAAAAGGGGAGCGCGAGATCGTGCGTGCGATCCTGTTGTCTCCGCTGGGAACTTACGAAATCATTCAGCTCGGAAAACGCCTCGATGAAGGCCGTATCAAGGTCAAAGCCATCTTCCGTGGTTTGGAAGACGAAGAGACCCAATACGACGAAAAAGAATACATCGACAAGATTCACGAACTCATCGGGCGAGTCACCGAGTATCAGACCACCGCTCAAGAGGCTTTCGTCTCTCTTCGTGGAGAGAACCTGTCCGAGCCTCAGCGCCGGGCCGCCATGGAGCAACTGAACGCCCATGTCGAAAAGTTGATGGAAAACTTCGAGAACGTGAACTTCAACCGGAAGACCATCAACCGCGTCGTCATCAAGTACAAAAACTTGGTGAGCCGGATGCAGACTCTCCGCCGTCGGATCAAAGAAGGTGTCGAAAGAACCTTCTCGAAAGACGTGGCGTCCATGGCCGAACGCATGAAGGTCGTCGATGCGAACGAAAAAGAACTTCAAAAAATGATGAAGGACACGGGCCTGAACTACTCCAAGTTCAAGTCCTATGTCACTCAAGCTCAAGAGGCCGAAGAGCGTCTGAGCCGTTTGGATTCCGAAACGGAAATGAACTTCCGTTGGATCCAAGAGACCTACACTGCGATCTGGAAAGGGGAGCGTGAAGCCGATGCCGCGAAATCGGAATTGGTCGAAGCGAACTTGCGTCTCGTGGTGTCCATCGCGAAGAAGTACACGAACCGCGGTCTCCAGTTCCTGGATCTGATCCAGGAGGGGAATATCGGTCTGATGAAGGCCGTCGATAAGTTCGAATACCGTCGTGGTTACAAATTCTCGACTTATGCCACTTGGTGGATTCGTCAGGCGATCACCCGTGCGATCGCGGATCAGGCTCGTACGATCCGTATCCCGGTTCACATGATCGAGACGATCAACAAGCTCGTCCGCACCAGCCGTTACCTCGTTCAGGAGCTTGGCCGTGAGCCGATCCCTGAAGAGATCGCTGCCAAGATGGACATGCCGGTGGACAAGGTCCGCAAGGTTCTGAAGATCGCGAAAGAGCCGATCTCTCTGGAAACCCCGGTGGGTGAAGAGGAAGATTCGCACTTGGGCGACTTTATCGAGGACAAAAAGGTGATCAATCCGGCGGAAGCCATCGTGAACCTGAACCTCGCGGAACAAACCCGTCGCGTTCTTTCGACCCTCACTCCGCGCGAGGAGAAGGTCCTTCGGATGCGTTTCGGGATCGGGGAAGACTCTGACCACACCCTCGAGGAAGTGGGCCAGGACTTCAACGTCACTCGTGAGCGGATTCGTCAGATCGAGGCCAAGGCTTTGCGCAAGCTCCGGCACCCAAGCCGCAGCAACAAGCTGAAGACCTTCATCGACGGATAAGGCTTTCGAAAGAGCATCTATTCTAGAAAAACACGAAGAGGGCCGAAAGGCCCTCTTTGTTTAAGTGGCTGAATGAACTGGGGATTTTTAACGAACTGTGCAGTCTGTGGACGACCCTGTCTTTTCTTCTGTCAGACTTTTTAAGGGGCCCTTTTCTCGACAAAAGTCCAGGTGTTTGATAATTTCAGAGATGTAAGTGGGTGACGGCAAAGTCCGCCACCAATTTCATCAAAGGGAGGCGAAAGCCTCCCTTATCTATTTTAAATCCCCGAAAAACGCACGCGACTCCTCTCGTCTTTACCTGTTCACACGAATCAAATAACTTGGCGGAAAGTCTTTAGCGGCCTCAGTGGGGGGTTAGCTTAGTTGGTTAAAGCACGGTGCTCATAACACTGCTACCGGGGGTTCAAGTCCCTCACCCCCTACCAAATTTGGAAGATGAGATCAACGCGGGAATTTTTGAAGTTGTTTTGCGAGAGGTGAAAAAGAAGTGAGAAATCCATCTGTGCTTTTGCTGGGTAAGGACTTAATAAAGTATGGCGATTGAAAGGTTGCTATTTGTTGCCGCTGGGATTCTTTTGATTTGGGCAATGGCAGGAAGAGGTCTTTCTTCAAAAGAAGCTGTAGTCAAAGAGGCCCCTCAAGCTGTTGAGAGTACGGATCTTAAAAAGGTGGAACAACAAGTAACCACTGATTTTTGCGTAGCTCATGCCGAGCGTGTTGCCACCTTTTATGAGGGCATCAAACATTTCGGCACACTATCCCCCCATATGCCGCCCGAATATAGAGAATGTATCGAAGACAAATTGAAACGAAAGGCGGCTCTAAAGGAATTTGAGCGGCAAATGGCTGACGTGGAAAAACGACGTAAAGAGAAATTTCGAGAAGAGAAGAAGCAAGCGATCAAAGATCGGAATTTAATCAACAGTGTTAGGAGCGAAAAATAGATTCTATGGCAAAAATGAAACGAATACTACGGGTCCATTCTTTGTCATTCATTGTGTGCGGTGCTGTCGTCCTGAGTGCTTTGGGGTGTGCTTCGAGTCCGGTTAAGGCCTCCCAAGCTAGATTAGTGACGGCAGATAGAATCCTTGGTGAAACTGTCGCCAAATCGCCAAATCCAGCAAATGTAACGGTTGTCTGCGATAAAGGTCTTGGTGGGATGGCAATTCTTTTCAAAGTTGACGGCAAAGAAGTTGCAAAGATCTATAGTGGCGAAAAGATAGAGTTTAAGATTGATCCTGGTTCACATATATTTGCTATCAAATCGTGGGAGGGCACTCATGTTGAGGTTGAGACCCTTCTGAAAGAAAATGAAAAGGCATTTTATAGAATTTTTATTCCAGGATACGGGGTCACAATCCAGAAATCTGCTGAAATCGGCGATAATTAAAATGACCGAAATTATCGCGGACAATAACAAGTAGTTTTTTGCCTAGGTTGTCTGTGGAATTACGCCTTGTCTTTGGGGAAAATCAAAACCCTTCTTTGTTGCGGTTGGGATATTCAAACATTGAGAGCTATAGATCTCAAGACTATGGCATGAAGCCAATTAAGCCGAAGTCAGTCTTGGCAGTGCAGCCATGATCGGGCCTTTTGTGGCTTATTTCAAAATGCCTTGGCCGGTTGAAACAATCGGACCTGATCTATTTGGGCTGACGTTTCGTGGATATTGGAAACGCTCTCTGATCTTGCCGCCTTCGTTTTTTCACACGCGGGGGGTACAATGATGATTTATATGAGGAAGACTGGGATTGGAGTTAGGGATGCCACACCCTGCCTAGACGGCCTCTTCTTTCAGCTTGGTTCGGACTCCGAATCGTTTTAGGGTTATTAGGAGTAGAAAAATTGCATTATTTTGTCAAAAAATAACGCACTTTGGTCTAGATTACTTTAGCGTAACATATTGTTTTTGCTTGAGTATGCTGGAGAACCTTTATGGCATAATAATGGTAATATACCGGTTATATCACGGTAAAGTATTGGCATTTTTATACCGACCGGTGTACTGAATGGATTCTAAATAGTGAGGCTCAGATGATTCAGAATGCAATTTCTAAAAGTCTTTCTAAGAACAGTTTGGGATTGTTTGCTGATAATGGAGATGTCCAAGTTGATAAGTTGGCTGATGTCTTGGAGATTGCCAAAGCGCAATTGGCGGAGGCGTTGAACTTATCGGGTGATCAAGTTAGGCAGGCTCGTTTGACGGGTAAGGCCAAAGATAGACTCGAACAACTCGCTACTGCATTGGAGTATGTTTCTGAAACCTTCGATGGGGACTTGAAAACAACCATTTTTTGGTTAAAAACTCCAAATCAAAACTTTGGAGGGTTTTCACCTCGGCAGCTGATCTTAAAGGGCAAGTATAAGAAGGTTCTTGAGTTTATTTTAGCGGCTCGTGTTGACGACTAAATTTGATGGCCCGTAAGAAAAAACAAGTCAGTCACTTCATTCCTCAGCCCAAAAGAATCCCGTCCATCGATGACATTCTTAATCAGTATTTTGAGAATGAAGATGGAGAGAATAAAAAACTCCAAGATTTTTTTAAGGCGTACTATGGGTTTCTGCAAAAATCCCGTGAAGAAAAGCTTGAGGAAATTGTCGATACGTTATCTGCAGTGGCTGATGCTTCTGTGAACGCTAGCTATACTAGAATAGTCCAACTTAAATATGGTGATCCGTTATCTGTTGTTGGAAGCTTGTCTGGTCCAGGCGGTCGATTTAACATTGGCAATGGCATGGGGCACACAAAACCGTTTTCGTGTCTGTATGTCGCTAACGATTTCTATACTGCCTTTTGCGAGTGCTATCATTATCCACCTGAGTATATGCGGGGAAATGTGAGAGCGCTGCAGATGGCTTTACAGAAGCCCTCTGATTTTATGTCGGTCGAGCTGAGTGTAAATATCGAAAAGTGTATTGATTTGAGAGATAAGGACAGCCTTCGTAGGTTTACCGAGGTTATTTCCCAGATCAAGCCAACCGAAGAGTTTAGAGATTGGGCTAAGGAGCTTGGCTACTTCTCGTTAAGAACAGTACAAACTCATGGGGAGTTGTATCGCACTCTGCTAACGAAAGACTTTCTGAAGAATTACTACTTACTGGAAATGCCTTCCAACTCACAGTGGTTTGGATACTATTGCCTCATGGCAGGGATTCAGGGGATCATTTATCCGTCGGTAAGAGATGGAGCTGGTCATAATATTGGGGTATTGGTTGAAAACTTAAAAGACACAGATTCTTTTGTTGAGATTACCGGTGAGTTACCTCTTTTGGCGCCTGACCGACGAATAATCAACTCAAGTAACTATGAGTTTTTTAAGATTAGAACCGCCAAAAAGCAGCTTTTGAGCTGACAATTTCTACCAAACTCTCCCTTTTTGGGTGAGTGAGATCTCGTGTGATCGCCTCATCTTGAGACAACCCAACAAACTCCTCACAAAGTACAAAAGTAGGCCGATAAAGGAATATGAGGCCAATTAGCGTGCGGACACTCTTTTCAGCGTTGCTCTCGATTTATCTTCTTGCCGGATGCGGCGGCAAAAAAGGCAATGGCAAGTCGACAGCTGAATCTGAGGCTCCTGTCGCGCCTCCCGTGATTGTTCCAACCGTGGTCCTCTCTGCTCCAACAACTGTCACCGCTGATGACTGCAGTGCCGTCACGGTTAATCTCGAAGACGGTAACTCCAATTTGCTTCCGGTAAGTGGAACAACATCCATAAAATTAATTGGAGCGGGGGCGAGCGGAGCATTCTACTCGGCCCCAAACTGTACGGCAGCGATTTCTTCAATTGCAGTTCCTGAGGGGGATACGTCGGCGACCGTCTACTACCGGAAAACGTCGGCAGGAGCCGTCACTCTCCGGGCCTCGACGGCAGGCTTTAAGCCTGCGAGTTTGGTTGTCACCATCAGCGTCGGAGCGACTCAAAAGCTTGTCTTTACGACGGGAGCAACTGCCATCACGGCTGGGCTGCCCAACAGAGCTTGCATCAATTACCGAGTCACCGCCCAAGACGTGGTGAATGGAGTGACTCCAATCAAAGGCACGCCTCTTGTGGTGAATTTTAGTGACGGTGGGGCGGGGGGAGCGTTTTATTCTAACTCCACGTGCACGAACACGACCATTCCTTCGATGGCCGTCGATGCAAGCACCTTAGATGTGTACTATAACATCCCGTCTTCATCCCCCGGAAATACGATCACGATCTCGGCGTCATCGAGCCTCCCGGTCAGTGTGACGACACGCTCAGTGACGATCTCTTCGGGCCAAGGGCAAAAATTGACGATGACTGGTGCGACGGTGGGAACTGTGAGCAGCTGCTTGAAATACACAATTCTGGCTGTTGATGAATCGAATGCAAGGCAGACATCTTCATCGCCGGTCATTCCAGTGCAACTTTCGAATACGTCGGATGGAAATTTCTATTCAAACAGCGCCTGCACGACTGGCCCGATCACTTCAGTGAATATTGCGGCGAATGGAAACACGGCTACTGTCTACTTCAAAAAAACCACCACAGGGACGGCGTCGTTGTCTGCTATTGATGGGTCCGCAAACCTGACGGCGGCTTCAGTAAATACGAATATTTCATCGGGGATCGCCGAATCTATAGTTTTTAGTGCCGGAGCGCCTTCACAGAGCTACGGGGCTTGCGGGAACTTCACCATCCAAGCTCGTGATGAGAACAACCAGGCCTCGATGATCTCGGGTACCCCGGAAATCATTGATTTGATCGACGGCTCAGATGGTGTCTTCTACCAGGGATCCGGTTGTTTGGGCAGCCCGATCACCTCTACCCAAATAGCTGTTGGTGCGAATTCAGTTCTTATCTCGTATTCAAAACCGACAGTGGGATCTGTGACACTCAATGCGTCGGGGAGCGGAATGTTTACGGCGTCAAGGAACTTTGCTCTCTCTGTCGGTGCGCCGGCCAGTAAACTTGCCTTCATTGGGTCGGCGACTCCCTTGGTCGAGACTTGTACACAATATCGAGTTCAGGCACAGAACAGTGGATCTGTTGCAACAAATGTGACGGCGATAAAGAGCGTTGTGCTTGATTCAGATATGTCTGAAGGAGCTTTCTTTTCGGATGCATCTTGCAATGTTCAGATTAGCGCGATCAATATCAATGCAAACGCCAATACGGCGACATTTTACGTTTACAGCACAACCAGCGAGCTGGCGACCTTTACGGCGACAACCTCTGGATTGACGGCTGCGAGCCTCGACGTCAGTTTCTGATTGATTTTCATTCTTCGATAGAGCCAATAAAAAAGAATCGGCCTCAATATTGAGGCCGATTCTGCCTGAAATCCACTCCTGAGTGATTAGAACTCAGCTTTATAGCGAGCAACAATGATGTCCTCAGCGGCATCGAGTTCTTTCAGAACGGCCGCCTTAAATTTGGCAGCCTTGATGTTCAGTCTGTAGGGATCCGCTTATTGTTTTTGCTGAAAGAGATTTGCGAACGATGCAATAAATTCCGGGATTTTTTTGTCTGTCATGAGGGAATCAACAAGATTGAACTGAACAAGTCTTTCAAGAGGAGTGGAAATTCCTTCTAGTCGCAGTTGAAGTCCCGTCGTTTGTTGTCTGAATCGTTCACTGAGCTGAAAGGCCGTTTTTCCTAAGGAGCGCAAACTCTTCAGCTCATCAGCTTTCAGTTTTTGATTGTCCCACAGGGTTTGCCCTTGCTGAAAGTGACGGTCCTCAATTCGATCTTTCAAAAAATTGGCGTGCAAATAACAAAAAACAAGATGGGGGATCAGGGTGCGCGGGCCGATTTCTTGAAAAGCCTTCTTCAAAAAGACACGCAGCTCAAAGTGGCAGATATAGGAATTGATTTCATAGAAGGCGCGATGAGTTTTATCATCGGCGTCCATGGCTCCAATGAGTTCACAAGTGTTGGCGCAAGACTCCTCAAGGAGAATCCGAAGAAGAAAATCTTGCTCCGATTGTTTGGGGGAAGGAATGGGGCCTAGGATCTTCAGGCTGAGATCACGAACGACACCATGGACACTTTCGTGAAACAAAAAATTTCGCTTGAGGTTTCCCTCGAGGTCTGCTGTGGAAATGGCGGCGAGTTGTTCGGGACTGAGACTCTCGAAGACAGTGACATTGTCGGTGTAGGGGAGAACCCGGTTTTTCAGAATTCTGGAAAGCTGCAGCAGTGGAAATGCCTCGTAGGCTGGATCGGCATTGGCCTCAAAGGCATAGCCGGCCTTGAGGGCCTCTTCGCGGACTCGCCTGTAAATGGCATTATGCTGCATGAGATATCCGTCGCCCAGATTGCGAGAAAGTCCGTCAGCTGCGGATTGGCGGTGGGCCTGAAGCAGGGGCGCGAGATTCAAAAGGTCCTCCCTGAGAGGTCGTCAATTCGAGCCGAGTGTCCGTCGTCCCCAGTCTTTCTGTCAATGAGGGATCTGCCGAGGTGGATCTCCGAAAGTTCTCCTCAAAATGAGACAGTGCACGGAGCTTGCTTGAGAAGAGAGGTATGAAAACACGTCACACAATCAAAGCGTTCCTGGTGGTCCTGACTCTTCCCGCGATGTTCGGATGCTCACCTTCGTTTCATGCTGAGACGGTCGATGGCATCGTTTCAATGGGGAGCCAAGGCGAAGAAGGGCTCTTGTCCAAAACCTCGACAGGCCTGCAAGTCATCGAAGAGATGCGTTTGATCCGTGTTCGTGGATACTCTTTAGAAATTCAGCACGTCGATGCGGCGACCCTGCTTGCGATGGATGCGAAGCTCAGCACCTTCCGATTGGATGGACGGACGCTGACAATCTATATCGATGAAAGCCTGAACATCGAAGAGCGGGCTCACGCTCTTGCTCACGAGGTCTCTCGCCTGAAAGACGAATTCGAGATCGAAGACTACCTGAAAGACCATCCGCAGATTTCCCAGGACGTCAAAGAATTCTGGGATCTTTATGAGTCCAAGGGCTTTCAAGGTTTTGATTGGAAAGTCGTGAAATTCGCCTTGGGTGTCGCCGTTTGCAAAGAGGCCCGGGCCTATCTCCTGAATCAGAATCTGTCCGCTGAGGGTCTCAAAACCGAAAAGTACATTCAGGGAACTTCGCTTGGAAAATATCTGAGCAGCACCTACTTTTCGCGCCTTGAAGCGGTATTGAAGATTCTCATCGAGGACCAGATGACAAAGGTCTGTTCCAAATACTCCTCGATGAACGAAATCCAAAGTTCCTTGGCCTGGTAAGAGAGTCCGTTCGATCTAGACGTCTGGGGCCAGTGGATCTTGAGTTCGATTTCCCTTAAGATGGCCTCATGAACTTAGGCAGTCTCCTCATTAGCGTAAAGTATGATCTTGGCGGCCATGTCGTCGACTACGCCAGACTTCGAGAGAAGTTGGCGACTCGGTTCGCTGTCGAAGAATTCCAGGAGTCCTTGTCCGTCTATAACTTCAGTCATTTGCGAACGATCAATCCGACTTTGATCATTGGTGGCGAGCGTGAGTTCACCATTGGGTCCGAAAAGTGGACTTATCGAACCTATCTGGATGAGGCGGGGATTATCTCGCTGATGATTCGATCTCCGGAGCGCCAAGGGGATAATGCCCATCTGGTCAAAGAACTCCTCACCCTTTATCATGCCTTCGTTGATGAGAAGAACCTGGACTATATTCCCTACCTGAAATCCCTGGGCTCCTGGTCCAAGGGACTTCTCAGTAAAGTGCCCGGGACCAGGGAGACGACTATCACTTTTGGTGAAGACATTCGAGAGATCCGGGATCTGGCGTCTGAGGCGGGTCTGATCAAGCCTCGTCGCCGTCTTTATTGTTTTCATGATTTTCGGACCTGTTTTGTCGTTCCCAAAGAGTTGATGGAGGACAAGGCCCTTGCCCGGCCTTTGCTTGATTTGGAGATTTCGAGCAATGCGGATCGAAGCTCACAGATTGGTAGCGAGCCGAACGGATTGCATACAGTGGAAAAAATCATTTCGTCGAGCTGGTCTTTCGTCTCTTATGATGCGGGCTCATTCTTGAACAACAACCTCTTCCACTTTGCTCATAACTGCTGGTTCGTCAGCCAGATTCGCCTTTATAACTTGCGTGATGAGGTGGAAAAGATCTCGGAAAACTCAGTGGAAAGGTCCAAAAAAGAGCTGAAGAGCCTTTTGCAGGATATCCAAGAAGAGAAGAACTTGATCGTTCGTGATTTATTGTCCATTGAAAACGCGGATCTGGTCCTGAAAAGCAGCAAGTACAATCGTCGTCTGAAGTTCTTTTTCGAGTCTTTGAACATCAAAAGAAATATGATGATGCTGGAAAAGCTGTTGGATTTCACCGTGGACTACATGCGAGAGCAGTCCAACCGACTGGATGAGCTTCATAATGAAACCGCTGAAAAGAATGCCCATATCCTCGAGATTCTGTTCGCGCTGAATACCATCGCCGGGATCGGCACTTTTGTTCCGAGCCTCTTTAGCAGTGATGTCAGTGACAATTTCAATGCGGACTTTCCGCGGATGATCGCGCTTGTCCTGATTGGGATTTCGGTCTTGGCCTATGTTTTTGTGTATCTGCGGAACAAACGTCTCAATTAGACATTCCATTCAAAGTAGATGCTGTCGATACCGGGAGCCCGATGGTCTTTGAGGCGATGAATTTCGCGGAATCCCATCTTTTCCAGCAGAGGCAGATGGGAGTGATTCGTGCTCCAGGTTCGTGTGACTAACCTTCGAGTGGCCCCTCGGTCTCTCAAAATTTTAGCGACTTCCTCATACAAAATGCGTCCGAGGCCTTTCGCCCGATGGGAAGGATGAATGATGATCGTCGTCAAATAGGCGCACTCTCCGATGTCAGGGATGTGCAGGAGAAAGTTAAAGGACGCAAGGCCAGCAAGTTTTTGCTCCGACACAATGAAAACATTCATCTGGGCTCTGAGCTGCCTGTGGTAGAACCACATATCGTCAATACGATCACTCTCATTGAAAACCTGTTGCATCGTTGAGTTTCGGCTTGAAAGAGGCGGGATGAACTCATGATCAACGAGTTTAAGGAGCTTTGAAATCTCGTCTTCGAGACTGAGCGGAAACCCTGGCTGTGGTAAAATCTCGTATCCCATTATCACCTACTTTGCTCATGAATGAGCATGCATGAAGGCGGACTTGGAGTCAGCAGCAATTGCCTGGACTAGGCCCTCTCTGAATAGGGGCTTAGATCGGGTATTGGGTCCCTTCACTTTTGGGGTCGGGACCCCTATGCTAGTCTATCAGGGGGAGAGAACCATGATTTTGAGAATCTTTAGCTGCTTGATGATCGCTTGTCTGGGCGCGGGCTGTATGACGGCGCAGGTTTCGTCCGAAGTTCCCCGTCAGCCAGCTGCGAACCGCAGTTCGGCCTTACAGCGTTGCGATATCCTCGATCGTCTTGAAATTCACGCCCATCGTGGCAGCAATGATCGTCCTGAAAATATGATTTCCGCCTTTGAGCGCGGAGTCGACCGTGGAGCTGACTTCATTGAGTTGGATCTTCAAATCAGCAAAGACAATCAGGTCATCGTTGCACACGACGCTTTTCTGAGATCCGACTGTTTGGATTCCCGGGGAAAAAGCCTGTCGAGTCAGGTTTTTTTCCGAAACTTGTCGGTGACGGAAATCAAAACTTTTGACTGCGGATCGGCCAGTAAGATCGGACGTCTTTCGCCGGGCGAGAAGGTGCCCACATTGGCCGAAGTCTTTCGGGCCTTGAAAGACCGAGTTACGTTGCAGGGAAAACCGGTCGGCCTGAATATCGAGTTGAAATACAATCCGTCACAGCCTCAGTTTTATCCGGATCGACAGACTTATGCGGCGTTGGTGCTGAAAGTGGTGCGCGAGAGTGGCTGGGATCCTTCGCGTCTTCTCCTGCAATCATTTGATGTGGGAATTCTGGAAACCTTGAGAGCGCAAGGTGCCGAGTATCGGCTGTCGCCGCTTTTGAGCGAGGTCAAAGACGGAATCGCAAAAGCCAAAGGCCTGAGGACGGATACGGTCACGCCTCATTACGGGCAGGTGACTCCTGAGATGATCGAGAATTTTCACCGGGCAGGGTTGCGGGTCATTCCCTGGACAGTCAACGAAGTGGACGATGCCAAACGCATGATCGATCTTGGGGTTGATGGCGTCATCACGGATCGCCTCGACCTCTTTCTGATTTCGAAATACTTCTGCGCGAAGAAGTGATTCTTCGCCTTTTCTATTTGAGAAGATCGTAGGACAAAACGAATCCGGCGATGATCCGATTTTCGATTTGATCGGCGGCATTCGCCTGGCTCATGTTCTTTTGCGTGAGAGCCAGATGATATCGAGCCAGATCCATCTCAGGAACGGTGTACTCGATCGAAACCCCGTAGCCAGTGAAGTCATTTGTCAGAGAAGCCCCAGTTTCCGGGGACTCTTTGACTTTCGAGATCTCGGCTTTCAGGCGTGGCGTCCAATCACCGATTTTATAGCCGCCTTCAGCGACCCAGGAGGTGATG
>JAHBUU010000034.1 GCA_019637895.1 Pseudobdellovibrionaceae bacterium
AAAACAGCATCAGGTCGAACATCGGTCGCGAGCTCACGCGAAATGTCCGACTCGGTAGGTAAGGAGAGCAGCAAAGCTCTGAAGGATGGTGCGAGACTGGCGTCGTTGGCGATAAGTCCTAGGGCGCGAACCATGTCCTTGTTTGTCGTGCCGGGTGCCCTTCTGCGCGAGTTCGGTTTCAACCAAGCCAGCAAAACGTCGTTTAGCGCCTGCCAACGCGCGAAGCCGTCGCTATCCCTCATCGCAAGGTGCAGAAGTTCTGCTTCGTCGAGGTCAGTCGTGACCATCACCGGAGCGGAGAAGCCACGGTTGATCGAAAGAACAGGCCGGGACTTAACTCCATTGAAGCGCATAATTTGTCTGCGACGCTTGAGGTGAATTACGTTACGCTGAACGGTCCCGCCTTCAACCGAGCAATATTCGACATCGTCGCCATCTGGCCCCACCAGCCCAAACTCTAGCGGAATGTGCAGAAGCCGCTTCCTGGTTTCGGAAGGCGTTGGCGCGACTGCCTGTTCCAGCTCAACGGTGAATTGCTGGCTATCCGGGTCGTAGTCTGTTTTAACGTCAACATGGGGCGTACCGGCCTGATGATACCACAGGGCGAACTGTGAGAGGTCAGAACCGGACGCGTCTGCGAAAGCCCGCAGGAAATCTTCAATAGTAACGGCCTGCCCGTCGTGGCGTTTGAAATAGAGGTCCATTCCGGCGCGGAAGTTTTCTGCGCCAATGAGCGTGCGCAACATGCGCACTATTTCCGAACCCTTCTGATAGACTGTCGCTGTATAGAAATTGTTGATTTCCCTATACCGGCGCGGCCTTACAGGATGCGCCAGCGGCCCCTGATCTTCCGGAAATTGCTGGGCCTTGAGCCCTTTAACATCGGCAATGCGACGAACGGTTCGCTCGCGCTGATCGGCGGAAAATTCGTGATCACGGAAGACGGTCAACCCTTCCTTGAGGCATAGCTGAAACCAGTCCCGGCAGGTGATGCGATTGCCAGTCCAATTGTGAAAGTATTCGTGTGCGACGATTGCTTCGACATTGGCAAAATCAGCATCGGTGGCAGTGTCGCTGTCTGCAAGTATGTACTTGTCGTTGAATATGTTCAGGCCCTTGTTTTCCATGGCGCCCGCGTTGAAATCGTCGATGGCGACAATCATGTAATCATTCAAATCATATTCGCGGCCAAAGGCTTTTTCGTCCCAGGCCATTGATTTTTTCAAGGACTCCATGGCGTGATGGCAGCGCGCTTGTTTTCCATGAGCGGCGTAGACTTCCAGGTTCACCTTGCGGCCCGAAGAGGTTGTGAAGGTGTCTCGGATGACACCCAGATCACCGGCGACGAGAGCGAACAGATAACAAGGCTTCTTGTGCGGATCCTTCCAGTTGGCTTCGTGACGGCCGTTGCCGAGGTCGCGAACGTTCACGCGATCGCCGTTTGACAAGAGGACCGGGTATTTCTTTTTGTCGGCTTCGATGCGAACCGGATAGCGGGTCATCACATCGGGACGATCCAGGAAATAGGTGATGTGACGGAAGCTCTGCGCTTCGCACTGGGTGACGAAACAATCGTTCGAACGGTAGAGGCCTTCTAGTGATGTGTTCAATTGAGGCTGAAGGCGGGTGGTGATCTCGAGACGGAATTGCTCTGGCACGCGAGAGATCGTGAGAGTTTCGGGAGTGACCTGATAGTCATTCGCGGTCAACGCTTGTCCATCGATTTTGATCGACACCAGCTCCAGTGAAATCCCATCCAGGATCAGAGGGGCCTGGGCCTTTGTGCGTTGGATCTGCATCGTGGACTGAACAAGACAAAAGTCATCGTTCAGATTGAAGTCGAGATGGATCGAATCCACGGCGAAATCGGGGGCGGTATAGTCTTTGAGATAGATTCTGGTCTGATCCATGTTCACTCCTTGACCGGGGTCGTTCACAGTGATGGCATTTTGGTATGATGCCCGAGCTTACATCCATTATCATCAATACGGCTCATCCAGAAGAGATGCTGCAGTTCTATGGCCGATTAGGGCTCGAATTCGAGTGCCGACAGATCTCCAAAGGCGGGCAGTGTCACCGGGCCTTTTTGGGACCTGTCGAGCTGACCCTTTATGAGTCCCAAACCCCTCCGACCGCTCATCGTCCGGATTTGCAGCTGACTTTCAGAATCAAAAGCTTAGAGCAGGCCTGTGCAGATCTGGCGAAAATCAAAGGAGTGGAGTGCCTCATGGACCCCACTCTTTTGCCAGATGGGAACAAAGCGATCCTTCTGGATCCGGATGGTCGTGCGATCGAGCTGATCGAGGGCTGAAGAACAGCCCCCGACTTTTAACCCAGGAAAGACTGGGCGGCTTTGAGCGAATTCAAACCTTTGCAGACGGCGGCCAGACGAGCAAGATCATGGATCTTCTCGGCAGAGACACCCAGATTGCGGATGGCGTGCTCGTGGCTGGCGACGCAAACGGGACAACCGTTCACGGCGGAAACCGCCAAAGACATCATCTCGAAATTCTGTTTGCCGGTCGCTGGCTTCATCATGGACTGCATGCGAAGGCCCGCGCGGTTGTAATGCTCGGTCACCAGTTCTGGCGACAGGAAGCTGCGGAATTTATAATAGATGTTGTTCATTCCCATGAGTCCCGCAACTTCGGCGGCCTCGCGAATGAGGGCTTCCTCGACTCCGTGCTCTTTCAAGACGGTTTGGGCAAGGGCGGCCATCTCGCGGTCGTGCAAAGAAACGGCAACGGCCAAGAGATTCATGAAGCGCTCGGGAACGTCCAAAGCGCCGTCCTCGAGAAGCTTTTTGAGGTTCAAGGACAGATCCCGATAAATGCTGGTTGTAGCACCGGGAAATTCACGTTCGAGATAATGATCGACGGCTTGTGCGATATCCATAGTTTACTCCAAAAGTGAACGGAGCATCCACGCGGTTTTCTCGTGGAGCTGAATGCGTTGAGTGAGAAGGTCGCAAGTGGCTTCGTCCGAAGCTTTTTCCGCGCTTGGGAAAACCTTGCGGGCGGTGCGAACGACGGCTTCGTGCCCTTCGACCAGCAGACGAACCATGTCTTCGGCGTGGGGAACGGTGTCGGTTTCCGCGATGCTACTCAGTTTCGCGTACTGTTTGTAGCTGCCCGGAGCTGTATGCCCCAGAGAGCGGATTCTTTCCGCGATGGTGTCGACGGCCAGAGCCAGCTCGTTGTACTGAGTCTCGAACATCAGGTGCAGGCTGTTGAACAGCGGGCCCGTGACGTTCCAATGAAAGAAGTGGGTTTTCAGATAAAGAGTGTAGCTATCGGCCAGCAGGTGAGAGAGCCCGTCGGCGATTTTCTGACGATCGGCGGCTTTGATCCCGATTTCGATCGGCATGCTGTGACTGTTTTGAGTGGATTTTTTTGCCATGACTCGCTCCTGTGGTTTTGAAAAACCGCGGGCCCCGAAAAAGGGCCCGCAGATCGTGGTTTAGAGGGTCGCTTGACCTTTTTCCCAGTTGCATGGGCAAAGTTCGTCAGTTTGCAAAGCGTCCAAAGTCCGGATGACTTCTTTCACGTTACGGCCGACGGACAGATCGTTGACGGAAACCCAGCGGATGATGCCTTCTGGATCAACGATGTAAGTTGCACGCAGCGGAACGAGATCTTGCGGGTGCAGGATGCCCAGGGCGCCAGTGAGTTCTTTTTTGTTGTCCGCGAGCATTGGGAAAGTCAGGCCTTTCAAATCGGCGTGATCGTTTCTCCATGCCAAGTGAACGAACTTCGAGTCGCAAGACAGACCGAAGAGTTTGGCTTCGCGAGCTTGGAAGTTTTTGTGCTCTTTGTTGAACTCAGCGATTTCAGTCGGGCAGACGAACGTGAAATCCAGAGGCCATGCAAAGAAAACGGACCAGCCGCCTTTGATGTCTTTGTTCGAAATCTCGGCGAACTCTTTTCCTTTTTCCAAGGAAACGCAGGCGTCCATTTTGAACTCAGGGAATTTTTGACCGATACCCAGCATTTTATTTCTCCTTTATGTGGGGTTAATGCTTTTCAAATTTTGTTTTATTCAGTCTTCAACTTTTCCGGTGAAGAGAACTTCGACCCGGTTCGTTTTGAACTTCTTCGGGAGCTTCGAGCGAACGTCGATTTGCTCCTCGGGAAGATCGTACAGCCGTCCCGTTTCTTCATCGAAGAAATGATGATGGTCTTCGATGTTGTCGTCGTAAATCACTTTTTCCGTATGGGGGAGTCGCAGCGCGCGCAGCAGTCCTGCGTCAACCAGGGCATTCATGGTGTTGTAAACCGTGGCCTGGCTGATCTTATCCAAATTTTGTTGCGCCCAGTCCTTCACCTGTTCGGCGGTGGGGTGGTCCGCCTCGCATAAAACGTATCGGCAGATTGCGATCCGCTGCAGGGTCGGCTGGACCCCCGCATCCATCAGGCGCTTTTCGATCTCCTGGGGAGTCAGGCTGATTTTCATGACCCCGTTGTACGGGAAGATTAGTCTTAGATCAAGAACATATTTAGAATAGTTCTAAAGATATAATGCGTCAACCGATAGGCTGCGTTTATTTTGATTTGAGGCATTTGAGGGGCAAAAGTTTAGGCGCCTTGGCTTCTCGCTGAGGAGGGACGGGGCTCCTTTTGTGATGGGTCCAGGGCTGTGGCCGAGAGTCTCAATGTCGGACGTTTCTCAGAAGTCCCCCTTTTGAAAGTTCCCAAAAATGACGATGAGTTAGGGGTGAAATACCGTTTTCTTTTTCCATGGATATTGCTCGTGATCAGCGGCCTTACGCTGTCGGCGTGTTCGAAGATCGATCCGGAGGTCCGTGAGCTTTTGTCCGCCTTGAAGCCTCCTGTGGTTCCGGTGACACCGTCGCCGCCCGTGGTTTTTGAGGATTCCCAATTTGCGCAGAGCCTTGGAGGGTTTGCGACGTATGAGCTCTCTTCGGCGGGAGCTGCTCCGGGCCCGTATCGGGTCCGCTTAGAGATGGTGAGTGAGGTGCCGGTGGCGGCGATGAAAACACCGGCTCGGCAATACATGGTGATGTGGGATTCGGTGATCGGCGATGAACTCAAAGACGAGGGAGTCTTAGACTCTCCAGCGGGATTCAACCCATGAAGAGGTTTCTTTTGAAAACAAAATTAGTTTTCACTGCGTTGATTCTGGTGGCCCCGTCTTTGTCGTCGGCGGATGCCGGAGTCACTTTCCGGGGACGCCTGCTTCAGCCGGATGGGAATCCCGTGACAGCCTCCTCCGTGCAGTTCCGAGTTCAGATTCGAACACCGGATACACCGAATTGCTTGATGTATGAAGAGATTCAGTCAAAGGATCTCTCGCACAGTGCGGGGGTTTTCTCCGTGACTCTGAATGACGGCACCGCCGTCAGTGGAAACGTGGAGCCATTCTCCTTAGAGGACGCTTTTTCCAAGGTCGGGACGGTGAGTTTCGCCACTGGGAAATGCTCCTCTGGCCATTCGACCTCTTTGACTTCGACCTCGGGGCGCTCGGTTCAGATCTCGTTTAATGACGGAAGCTTCGCGGGATGGGAGCCCTTGCCGGCTTTGTCGACCAGCTTTGCTGGTCAGGCCTTGGCCGCGGCTTCGGTCGAAGGGGTAAAGCGGGAAAACATTTTCCGTGTCGAGGATGCTGGTGTTTTGCAGTCGATCCCCTCGTGGACATTGACGGCCTATAATAAATTGCTCGGTATCGTGAATGGAACCGAAGGAATCACCGGGAATGCCGCCGGATTCACCGGGGCTTTAGCTGGAGACGTGACGGGCAGTCAGGGGACAACTTCCGTGGTGGCGCTGCGAGGTCAGCCTGTTTCCGCAGTCACACCCGTGACCGGTCAGGTTTTGACTTGGGATGGGTCCACATGGAAGGCCTCGGCGGCCGCCAACGGTTTACCCACGGCCATCGGTGTGGCGGGAAAATTTCTCCGCTCATCCGGATCGTCGTGGTCGGGGCAAGATATCCTTTTCAGTGACATCAAAAACTCAATGGGGTCCTCAGCTTTCAGTGTCGCCGCCTGTGGTGCGAACCAAACGGTGAAATGGTCTTCGCTGACGGATCAGTTTCAATGTCAAAACATCGGTGATTTGGATGCCTCGACGGTGACAGGCGGTCTTTTGGATATCGCAAGATTGCCTGCGGCGGTCACGGATGCCCTCTGGGTGACCGGCGGAGGACACATTGCCCGGCCTTTTGGAAATGTGGGGATTGGAACGAACTCTCCGGCATTCAAGCTGGATGTCGTTGGCAATGCCCGTGTCTCGGCGGGAGTCCTGATCGAAGGACCTCTGACGATGATGAATGACTCTGAATTCCGGGGGGCCCAGCTCCTCAAACAGGGGACACCTGGTGCGGTTCAGGTTCGCTTGTTTGACGAGTCGGGAGTCGAACATTGGCATCAATCGATCAAAGACGGCTCCATGGTGCTTCGGAACTATCAGACGAGCACCGATGTGCTGACGCTTGCACCGACCGGCAGCCTGGAGGTTCCACGGTTGCAAGTGCGTGCGTCGGATACCACGGCGTCGAGGGCGTTCTTGAGTACCTATGGCTCAGGCGTCAAGTCCAGTCTCGTTCTTCAGAGATCGAACGGAACACAGGCTTCTCCTTTTGAGGTTCAGTTCGGCGATAATCTTGGCGAGATCGTTTGGAATGGCGCCGTCGGGACCAATGGGGCGACCAAGCCTGGAGCTTGGATTTTTTCGACGGCGACTGAAAACTGGAGTCCGGCGACGACGGGAACAAAAATGCTTTTTGGTGTGACTCCGACGGGATCGACTCAGTCATCTCCGGTGCCGCAGATGGCTTTGGCCGAGCAAGGTTTGGGAATCGGAACGGTCAACCCACAGGCGCATTTGCATATTCAGGATGCGAGCCCTCGATTGCGGCTCCAGGATTCCGATGCGAGTCCGTCCGCGAAAATCGAATTCTGGAATCACCTCAATACGGCCGTTGGTTTTCTGGGGTTCGAGGGATCCAACAATCTGGTTCTGGAAACGAGCAGTTCGACCCATGCCATGGGTTTGAGAACGAACGGTGTGGAAAGGATCACCATCAGTCCGAATGGATACGTCGGAATTGGAAAGGTGACCCCTCTCTATAAATTGGATGTTGACGGTGACGTGAACGTCTCCGGAACTTTCCGGGCGAATGGATTGGTCTATCTCTCAGATATTCATTACAAGAAGAATATCGAGGGTCTTGAGGGCTCTCTTGATAAACTTTTGGTCCTTGAAGGGGTTTCCTATCTTTGGCGGCGCGACGAGTTTCCGGAAAAGAACTTTTCATCGCGAAGGCAGATAGGTCTGATCGCACAAGAAGTTGAAACGCAATTCCCCGAGCTCATCGAGCAGGATTCCGCGGGTTACAAGGCCGTGAATTACGCGGCCTTGGTTGCGCCGATCATCGAGGCGATCCGCGAGCTGTATCACAAATACGTTTCACAAGAAGAGCGCTTGGCCCAGCAGGATCGAAAGATTCAGGACTTGGAAAAGGCGATCTCGGAGCTGAGACGGGATGTCGCTTGTCAGAAGGATGCAGCGGCCGACGGTTGTCGTTAAGGGTCCTCGTGATCGCAAGGACCCCTTTGATGTCTAACGGAGTTTGATGTCGACGCTTTGAACGGTTTTGCCGTTGATGTCTTTCAGTTCGACCAGCATGTTCTTTTTCTTCAAATCCAAAGTCGCGAGGCCGAAGTTTTCCTGTTGGAAAGACGGTGCAACATAATCCTTGCTCTCTTCTGGTGGCAGGAGAGTCGGGCGATTCAGCGAACTTGAGGTGACTTCGTACAAAGTTCCCCAGCCCTTGACTTCGGTCTTAGCGATGGAAGCCATGTGGCGGTCACCCGAGAAGATCACGACGTTTTTCGCCTTGGTTTTTTGAAGGAGTTGGAAGAAACGATCCCGCTCTTTCGGAAAGTTCGACCACTTTTCATACTTATGGTGAGTCGGGATGAGTTGGATCGAGCTCACGATGATGCGCACATCGGCCGGAACTTCGAGCTGATCCTCGAGCCAGCGCCATTGGTCATTGCCTAGCATGGTGGCTTTGGGGTCGATGTTCGGTTCGATGAGCTGCTTTTCAGGATTCTCGGGATCCGCGACCTTGTTCAGTGGACTGCGGAAACTGCGGGTGTCCAGAACGATGACGTGAACGGCGGGGCCGTTGATTTTTTTGCGGCGTTTGCCGGTGACAAGACCACCCATGATTTTCGAGTGATACAGGCCATCGCGATTCAGTGGCAGACTGTTTCTGAGATAGATCCAGTGATCCAAGAAGGCGCGGCGAGCGGCATCCTTGGTTGGAGCATCGTAGCCACCATCACGGGTTCCCATGTCTCCGTCGTCCCAGGTCGCAAGGAAAGGAATCTTTTCGCGGGCTTCTTTGTAGCCCGGAATCTGACTCAACTTGCGATACTGTTCGGCAATGTTTTCCTGGCCGGGGCCGGTGGCGTAAATATTGTCGCCCATGAACAAGAACAGATCCGGATTCGTTTCGATGATCGATTTCCAGATCGGCTCGGGCTGGTCCTGATTGGCGCAGGAGCCGAAGGCGATTTTCTCAGGCGCGGTCGTATAGTCGATCCCACGAGGAATCGACAAGGTGGACACGGTTGCCTGGGATTTGTCAGTTGCGATCGAAGCTGATTTGTTGGCCTGAGATGAAGTTCCGGCAGGTTGCGAAGCGCAACCCGCCAGGATCAGAAGCCCGATAAGCAATGCTGATTTCATGAAACTATTTTCTTTCGCTCAACGGTTTGACCGTGCGCTGTTCGGCACCGACGTACTCGGAAAGCGGACGGATGATCCGGTTGTTCGAGCGTTGTTCCATGATATGAGCGGACCAGCCAGTGGTGCGAGCCATGACGAAGATCGGAGTGAAGAAGTCGATCTCGAAGCCCATCATGTAGTAGGCAGGACCAGCCGGGAAGTCCAAGTTCGGATAGATGCGTTTCTTGTCGACCATGACCTTTTCCAGGCCCTCGTACATTTGCATCCACTTTTTCTCGCCGGTCAGATCGGCCATCTTCATCGCATATTTCTTCATGGTGGGAACGCGGCTGTCACCTTTTCTGTAAACACGGTGACCGAAGCCCATGACTTTCTTTTTCATCGCCAGAGCTTCGAGCATCCAGGATTCCGCTTTGTTCGGATCCGCGATCTCGAGCATCATGTGCATGACCTGCTCGTTGGCTCCACCATGCAGAGGGCCTTTCAGCGCACCGATGCCAGCAACGGTTGCCGAGTACAGATCGGATTCTGTCGAAGCGACGACGCGAGCGGTGAAAGTCGAAGCGTTGAAGCTGTGCTCAGCGTACAAGATCAACGAAACGTCGAAAGCCTTGACCACGTCGGCGTGCGGGATTTTTCCGAAGCACATGTGGAAGAAGTTTTCGGACAAGGTCAGATCTTTTTTCGGCGGAATGAAATCGAGACCTTTTTTGAAACGATAGTCGGCGGCCACACAGGTCGGGATTTTCGCCAAAAGCTGGATCGCTTTGTCCAGGTTGGTGGTCGGAGTCGCGTCCCAGATGCGGTTGTCTTCGCAGCCGAGGAAGCTGACGGCCGTGCGGATGGAATCCATCGGGTGGCAGTTTTTCGGCAAGGTTTTGATGACGCTCAGGCAGTCTTTCGAAATGTCGCGATAGTCGCGTTCTTTTTGTTCGAACTCTTTGAGCTGGGCCGCGGTCGGAAGCTCACCGTTGTACATCAGGTAAGCGACTTCTTCGAAGCGGCAGTTTTCGGCGAGATCCTGCACGGGATAGCCGCGGTAGACGAGGGAGTTCGTGTCCGGGTTCACCTTCGAGACAGCGGAGGTGTCGATCACGGCCCCTTCGAGGCCTTTTTTCACGTTCATTTTGTCCGGTTCTGGAACGTAGTCGGGATTTACGTATTCTTTGTTCTCAGCCATGATCCACCTCTTACTGTTTTACTGTGAAGTTATAAAGATTCTGATCGAATTCGTTGTATTCCTGATAGCGGGTCAACGCGTACAGGTCTTTCCGGTGCTGCATTTGATCCAAGATGCCTTCTTGAGTCCCTTTGCCGCGGATCTCGTCGAGACCTTTTTCAGTCGCCATCATCGCCAAACGGAACGTCGTCACTGGATAAATGACCACGTTGAAGCCGATTTCGGACAGGGTCTTCGCATCGAGGAGTTTTGATTTCCCGAACTCGGTCATATTCGCGAGCAGGGGAACGTTCATTGCCTTACGGAAGGCTTCGAACTCTTTCTCGTTTTCAAGAGCCTCGGTGAAAATCATTTCGGCTCCGGCATCGACGTAGGCTTTGGCGCGGTCGATGGCCTTTTCCAGACCTTCGCTGGCGCGGGCGTCCGTGCGAGCAATGATCAGGAAGTTTGAGTCGAGAGTCTTTCCGCGAGCCGCAGCCTGGACCTTACGAACCATGACGTCGCGACCGACGACGGCTTTGCCGTCGAGATGTCCGCAACGTTTCGGGTTCTCTTGGTCCTCCAGATGGCAGCCGGCCAGGCCCATTTCGATCAGCTCTTGCACCGTGCGGGTCATATTCATCGGTTCACCGAAGCCGGTGTCCGCATCGATGATCGACGGCAAGGACGTGGTTCTCGAGATCTGACGTCCGCGCTGGGACACTTCGCTCAGAGTGGTCAGACCGATATCGGGGTAACCCAAATCGTTTGAAAGAACCGAACCCGAGATATAAACCCCGTCGAATCCTTTCTTTTCGATCATCATACTGACAAGCGGTGACCACGAGCCGGGGAACTGAAGCAGTTTCCCGGTCTTGAGGGCAGTGCGGAAGTCTTGGCGTTTCTGGGCGGCTGTTTTCTGTGGGAACAACATGCTTAGAAGATTCCCTTCTCGTCACGTTTGTTGTTGGTGAGTTTCTCGATCGGAATCTGAACGTTGAGCTGTTTCAGCTCGGCTGCCGTCAGTTCCGGGAGGCGTTCACACAAAGAGATGAAGCGATTGCGTTCGTCCTTGGTGATGATGCCTTCGGTGAGCGTATCGAACTTGCGGATGTAATCCGCACGTTTGAACGGCTTCGCACCAGCCGGGTGGGCATTGGCGACGCCGAGTTCGTCATCCAAGACGGTTCCGTCGTTCATGGTGATCACGACGCGGCCGCCGAAACGTTTTTTGTTCGGATCTTGTGCGTGATAGGCCTCGGTCCACTTTGGATCTTCGGTGGTGCTGATCTTGTGCCACAGGCGAACGGTGTCGGCTCGTTGAGCGCGCTCTGGAGAGTAGGAATCAACATGATGCCATTTTCCGTCCTGCAAAGCGACCGCGAGGATGTACATGATCGAGTGATCAAGAGTTTCGCGGCTGGCTTTTGGATCCATTTTCTGAGGATCGCCAGCGCCGGTACCGATGACATAGTGAGTGTGGTGGGAGGTGTGGATCACGACGCTTTTCACGTCATCCCAATTTTTGACCTTGGTTCCCATGCGGAAAGCGAGATCGATCAGAGCTTGGGATTGGTATTCTGCCGAGTGCTCCTTGGTGTAGGTCTCGAGGATGGCTTTTTTCTCTTCGCCGACTTCTGGGAGTGGGACTTCGTATTTGCCGTTTTTGCCAGAGAGCATCCAAGCGATGACCGAGTCTTCACCTTCGTAGATCGGGCTTGGGGCGCCTTCACCGCGCATGACGCGATCAACGGCTTCGATGGCGAGTTTGCTCGAGTGAGCCGGAGCGTAGGCTTTCCACGAAGAGATTTCGCCTTTGCGGGATTGGCGAGTGGTGAAGCTCACGTGAACGGCTTGTTGAATGGCTTGGTAAACGGTTTCGGTTGGCAAGCCCATGAGGGTCCCGATGCCGCCAGCCGAAGCCGGGCAGAGGTGGGCGATATGGTCTTTTTTCCATTCGTGGAGGCAGATGCCTTTGACCAGATTGACATGCAGCTCGTAAGCCGAAGCCAGGGCTTGGATCAGCTCTTTGCCGGTTTTGTTTTTTTGCTGAGCGACCGCGAGCACAGGTGGAATGTTGTCGCCGGGGTGAGAGTAGTCGGCGGCCAAGAAGGTGTCGTGGAAATCAAGCTCACGAACTGCCGTGCCGTTCGCCCAAGCTGCCCATTCCGCCGAGAAGGTCTGATCGTTCGGCATCCCGAAAACGGTGGCGCCGCCTGTACGTGGGTGGGCCAAGGACATGGCGCGAGCCGAAGCGACGGGGCGGCGGTTGGCCGCAGCGATCGCGACAGAGGCGTTGTCGATGATGCGATTGATGATCATATCGACGACTTCGGGACCGACGGGCGCATTGTCGGTGCAGATCTCGGCCATTTTCCAGGCGAGTTGATCTTTTCGATCGAGTTTTTCTTTGGAAGGGTAAACGCGGACGGCGTGTTTGCGCATGACTTTCTCCTACGGTGGTGTGAAACCCAACGAAACTCGCACGCACCCCTGAACAGGTCAAGAAAGCGGGGTGTGACGCCCTGCTTCGACTGGGCATAAGCGTCTGTTTTCGCTCTAGAACTGAGCACTCTCACGCGTCAATTCGTTTTCATGAACGGGGTGGTGTCACTTCGTCCTGGCATGGATGTTGGAAGAATTCGTTTCTTGTCAATCCTGTGGGGCGATTCGAGTCTACCCGTGGGCATATCGGAATCATTTGAAGGAGGAACCACCATGAAAGCGAAATTTTTAGTCACGGCATTGCTCACGTTGTTTGTCGGAGCATCGATCGCCGAAGCCCAACGCGGCGGCGGACCCCGTCCCGGCCCTGGCTTCCCAGGCCAGCAACCCGGTCACCCTGGTCAACAGCAAGGTGAACGGATTCGAATCAATATCAATATGGGTGATCAGCAATACACCGCCGGTTCTCCGGACTATATTGGTCTGCGCGACTTGATTCGTCAGCAACGGCCGAATCTGCAGTTGAATCGCTACCGTTTGGAATCGGTTTCCGTTCTGGCGAAAAGCCGTCAAGGTCAGGGTCAGATCGCTTTGTTGATCGACAACCGTCGCGTGGGCGCGGAAAACGTTCCCGGAAATCCTGGCAGCTATGATCGTCCAGGAACAGCGACCTACAGCAATATCCAATTGCGCACGGCTGCTGGTGACACCGCCGGAACATGGCGCCTCGAAGTTCGTGGCAACGTGAAAATCCGTGAAATCACCGCCGTTGTGCGAGAGCTTCGCGGCCCTGTTGGCCCCGGCCCAGGCCCTGGTGTTCCTTCCACTCAGGTTGTGAATGTCGCTGAAGATCGTTTCGACAAAGTGATTGCGGACATGAACGTTCACAACGTTCGCGTCGATAATGTTCGTGAGTTGCGAATCAGCACGGTTGAAAAACCGATTCGTATCCATGAGATGGCGGTGACTTTTGCCAACGGTTCCAGCCAGCGTTTTGCACTGAATGCCGATATCGTTCGCGGTCGTGATCTTCGTGTTCAGATCGGAAACCGCGACGTCAGAACGATCCGAATCATCGGAACGAGCCTTGATCTGTTCGGATCGCGAGCTCATTACAAAATCGAAGCCGTCGTTTTGCGATAACCGACTGTTTCTGAAAACCGATTTTACTCTTAAACTCCCGGCTCTTCCGCCGGGAGTTTTTCTTTTGAGGCAGTTGGTTTTTGGGGTTGGGGCGGGGTTCGCGTTTGTTTAGAAATCGACTTTTCGGACGAAGTGGCAAGTGTAGCCGTCTGGGTTTTTTTGCAAGTAATCCTGGTGGAAATCTTCGGCTTTCCACCATTTTTTGAAGGGGACGACTTCGGTCACGACGGGTTTTTTCCAGGCGCCTGATTTGTCGACTCGGGCGATGACTTGTTCTGCGGTCTTTTTCTGTTCTTCGCTGTGATAAAAGATGGCCGAGCGGTATTGGGTTCCGATGTCGTTGCCTTGGCGATTGACGGTCGTTGGGTCGTGCATCTTGAAGAAGAACAGCAGGATTTTTTCGAAAGACGTTTTGCTGGGGTCGAACTCGACTTGAATGGATTCGGCGTGGCCGGTGACTCCGGTCTTGACCAAATTATAGATGGCATTGTCGGTGGTGCCTCCGGTGTAGCCGACTTCGGTGTGAACGACGCCGGGCTCTTTGCGGAACAGCTCTTCGACGCCCCAGAAGCATCCTCCGGCCAAGGTGGCGATTTCCGTTTTCGTTGTCATTGCGGTCTCCTTTTTTGCGGCAACGGTTTTCCCGGTCGCCTGGGATACGCCCATCATCAACAAAGGAATGAGGCAGAGCTTTTTTAGAAACTGCCGATGGACAGGTGGAATCTCCATGGTGACTCCTTGGGGCGCTGATCGAGTTTCCATGCGAATTCGACGTTCAGGGGGCCCACTGGAGTCACATAGTAGAACCCGAATCCGGCCGAGTCACGATATGTGTCGGGCAGTTTCAAATTCGTGATCTCGACGGAGCCGCCGTCATAAAACACCGATCCGCCCAGGTTTTCGATCCATAGCGGAAAGCGAAGCTCGGATTTGATCAGGCTCATGCGGGCCGAGGTGCTGAGTTTATACGAATCCGTATTGCCCAGGTCCTCGTTGTTCGGAAAGACGTCCGAGGTGCCCGCTTCGAAACCGCGCAGAGTCGAGCGACCTCCCAGAATAAAGCCGACCTTGTCATAAGGAACGCCGCCGTTGGCGCCATGGTCCATGCTTTCAAGGTAGCCCCCGCGCAAGGCGTTCACCCACACCCAGCCGGTGTTCATGACATCCCAGTAGTAAGTAAAGCCGCCCGTGGCCCGCCAGAACTCGTCGACGTTTTTGCTGCGCAGATCCGGTGATGAATACTCGGCCGTGAACTTGGTCAGATGGCCGCCTGTCGGGTTGAAGGGGTTATTTCGATAATCGAAATCCAATCGCCAGATGGTCGAAGCGATTTCGAGCTGACTGCTCTGTCCTTTGCTCTCGTCCAGGAAGGAATCGCGGTAGGATCCCAGACTCCACAGATCCCAAATTCCTGTGATATGCGAAGTGAAATCTCGCTCGACGGAATAAGTCCACTGAATCAGTTCCTGAATTTTCGTCAGCTCGTAATCGACGATGATGTTCGAGCGGCTGACGTTGATCCGGCCACGGTTCCGGGTGTTGAACAGATAAGGCTCGACATAACCGGCGATGACCCGGTTCTCAAAGTATTTGAGCTTGGCGATATTGTAGTTCGCCTCGACTCGCAGAGAAACCCCGCGACCCGTTCCGAACAGATTTCGGTAAGCGATCCCGGTGTAACCGCGCAAGGTGAGTTCGTTCTCGTTGGTCGCTCCGGCACCGATCGTGAAGACGCCGGGGTTTCTCTCGGTGACTCGCACGATGACGGTTCGATTGGCAACAGCGGTTTTTTCCTCGAGGGTTTTGATTTCGACGATCCCGAAATAGCCGGTCTTTTGCAAACGGGCGATGGATTCCCCAATGTTCGCCGGAGTCAAAAGATCGCCTTCCTCAAAGTCCAATTCGTTCAAAAGGACGAAATCCCTGGTGAAGGTGTTTCCGTCCAGAAGGATCGAGGCCACACGCACCTGCGGGCCTTCCTGGATCTTGAAGGCGAGTTTGGCCTTGGTATTGTCCTCGTTGTAAACGACGAGGTCGGCGCCTTCGTTCAATAGCTGCATCTCGATGTAGCCGCGGCCCCAGTACTCGGACTTCACGGCATTGATGGCCTCGTCGATCTGATTGAGGCGCAGAGCTTCGCCCGTTTTCAGGCCGATGCGATCGCGCAGTTCCTGTGAGCTGACGGTGTCGTTGCCTTCAAACTCGATGCCTTCGACCAGGGTCAGAGGCCCCTCATCGACGTTCACATGCACCGTGATCTGGGTGCGTTCACGATTGTACTCGGTCCGTGTCGAAAGGATCTTGGCAATCAGATAGCCTTCGTTTTGCAGCTCCAGCGCCAGGTTCTCAAAGCCTTTTTCCAGATCGGCTTTGTTGTAAAAACCTTTGGCCACCAGATCGGAGCTGTGTTCACGCAGCAGGTCTGTGTAATAAGCGGGTGCCCGGGAGATACGGCCTTTGATTTCGTATTTTTCGATCCGGACACGAGGCCCTTCGTCGATCGTAAAGACGAGGCGCCGTTGCGACGGTTTGTAACCGTCAAGTTCTTCGATGCTGACCGTGACACGGGCATAACCTCGCTGCAGATAAGCTTGGCGGATTTTTTCCGCCATCTCATTGCCGACGTTCGGGTTCGAGGTGACGAAGGACTTCAGATTCAAGATGTCGTCTTCGAGCAGGCTCCGGCTGAGACTGCGATTGCCGCGGAAGTCCACGACATAACTTTCCGCCCGTTCGACCCGCAGAGTGACCGTGGCCGAACTTTCATCGGCGGTGAATTGGACCTGCGGGCTCAGCACTTCGGCTTGGAAATGCCGACCGGTTCGCAGCTCTTTTCGAATCACATCCTGAGCCGAGCTCAGGCGGTCTTCGGTGTAGGGGCCCTTCAGGCGATCGTTGAGGCGCTTTTCAAGCCGGGCCGCCAGATCGGTGTTCCGTGAGCGGACCTGCCACTGACGAATTTGTGTCACGAGGCCCTCGGTGACCTTGAAATTCAGGTCGACGATGCCGGGTTGAGTTTCCGGAGTTTCGACGTCGATGATCGGACTGCGAACTCCGCGCCCCAGATAAGCGACCCTCAGGCGCTCGGCCGCTTCGGTCAAAAGATCGGTGTGATAGCGTTCGCCTGGCTCAAAAGAGAGGGCTTCGAGAGCCGCCGATTTCGAGAGGACTTTGAGTCCTTCGACCTGGACTTCGCCGATTCTCTTGGCGGTGCGGACCTGAAGGCGAATGTTGTCTCCGCCGTTGATCACGGCGAAGGCTTTTTCGACGGCCGGATTGCCTTGCAGGAAACGCAACTTTTGATCGACCTCGTCCAAGCTGACGGATCGGGTGGCGAGTTGAGGATCGTCTTTCAACAGCAAAGCCTGCAGACTTTGCGGAAGATCGGACAGAATCACGGTTCGAGCGGTGGCAAAAGACGAACTCAGCAAAAGGGCCGAAGAGGCGATGAGAGAGACCAGCCTCATTTGAACTCCCTCTTGAATTCCAGATCCAAACCGAAGACCGATTCTTTTTTCTGGGTATTCTCACGGCTGGCGGCGCCTTCGGTCGAGTCTTTTTGCTCGTAAGAACCGATGGCCGACCAGTTGCTGTTCAACTGGTACTGCAAACGGAACTCCTGGGCGTTCGAGTCGCTGTTCACCGGTCGCAGATACACGGCATCCAAGCGATCGGTGAGGGTGCGTGTGAAAGACAGCTTAGGAACGCTGATGTTCCTCATGCTGTCATAGGTGGAGGTGATCCGGACATCAAGCCCGGTCGTGCTGTGCAGGCCCTTTTGCAATCCAGTCTGTGAAAGCCCCAGACCAAGCGCCTCGTAACCCAGTTGCTGTTGGGCCTGTCGTTCCGTTTGCGGCGCGGTCTGGGCCTGACTCTGAGAGGTGATCCCAAGTGCCAACAGCGAAACGATTTCCTGCTCGGGCAGAGGCGGCGTGCTGCTCATGGTGATCGCAGGATTTTTTGCGGCCCCTTGGATGAGGACGTTGATGTCATATTCGTTCACCCGCGTTTGCGCGGACATATAAAGATCCGGATTGATTTCGTCCGAGTGATTGAAGGCCACCGAGCCTGTCATCAATTCGAACTCGCGATCGCGAATCATGACTCGCGAACCCCGAGAGGTGGTGATGCGTCCCAGGAGGCCCGGATTCTGCGGGGGGCCTTTGACTTGGATGCGACCCGAGATTCCGCCTTGCATGAGGGAATTTCTGACCGCAAGACCGCGATCCAGATTCACTTGCAGATCCAGAATCACGGGATCGAACTGAGCCTGCCGCAGAATCTTGGGAAGGTAGGGACTGGTTCGCACCGTGCTCGCGGTTCCTGAGCCTCCGAGCTCCATTTCCACGACACCGCCATCGACATTGTAGACGCCCGACAAAACAAAGGGGAACCATCGACCCGAGAAGGTCAGATCGGCATTCCCATGGGTTCTCACTCGATCAGGCACATTCAGATTGAGATTGTCCCCTTGGATTCGGATGTTCACCGGGATATCTCGAACGCCGTTGATTTGGACCGAGCCTCCTCCGCGGATGGTGCCATCGGCCAGTTGTCCGCGCACGTCCTGAACCAGGATCCGGCTTTGCGAGAAGACGACGTCAGTTTGCAGTTTCTCGAGGGCGTGAGGAAATCCCTTGAGGCGGACGAAGCCGTTTCGGATGGAGGCATTCCCCAGAATCTGGGGCTTGTCGATAGAGCCACCCAGCGTGGCCTCGAGACGGAAAGGACCGCCCAGGTCATCAAGGAATGGCACGAACATATGAAGCAATCGGAGGTCGGCGTCACCAAAGACGCTGACGTTCAGTTGATCCAAGCGGAAGTTGTCACCTCGGAATCGGATGGCCGAGCCTGAGGGCCCTTCGGCCACGGCGTTCTTGAAGGTGATGAAACCGTTATTGAGAAGGATTTCGATGGGCAGGGGATTTCGCAGAGCCAGATCGGCCCGCTGCAAAGAAAAATTCCGAATGTTGATGCGCCCGTTGATTTGATCGAAGCGCCCGCTCTCTGAACTCAGATCCACATCGGCGGTGATGCTGGATTTATATTCGTTCTGTAACGAAGAGGCGCCGACGAAGGACAAGAGGTTTGTGAAGGGCCAGTCCGTCGTTTTCACGCGGATTCGCAAAGGAACTTTTTGTTCACTGAGGGGAATCTGCACTTCCCCTTGGATTCGATTTCCGAACAAATTGGTTTCGCAGGAGAGGAGCTGTTTTGAAATCAGCAGGTTGAAAAATGAACTTGGGATTTCCTGTTCTTCCAAGATCAGATCCGAAAAAGCTCCTTTGGCGCGGAACTCGGGATTGGCGATCGGGCCGGTGACGGTTCCGGTCATGTTGAATTGCCCGGCGATGTTGTTACGGATGCGTGTGACGAACTCGGATTCTTCGAGTCTGAGTTGGGTTGCTTCCAAAGAGATATTCATCTGCTGATCGCTAGAGATCCCTCCGCGGGCACGAATGACGGAGTCGTTTTTCAGCAGGTCGGCTTTTTCGATGGTGAGATTGCCGTTCTGTCCTTTTGCCACCAATTGGAGAGAATCGAAACTGTCGCCTTGGATTCGTGGAGACTTGAGAGAGGCCTCGAGGTCGTAGTTCAGTTTCCAGAGGCTCAGGGGGCCATCGAAATTCATTTTCGCCGTTCCTGTGCTTTGGATTTCCAAAGGCATCTTCCAGATCCGCGAGAAGATGTCCGCGATGTCAGCGGCATCAAGGGTCGGAGAGACGAAAGAGCCGGTGATAATATCTCCACCGAGATCGAGATCCATGGAACCCGTCGCCTGGGTCCGGCCCTTTCGCAGTTCGAGATCATCGAACAGCAGATGACCGGCGCGGTACTGGAGTTTACCACCGACGTCTCCGAGCACGAAGTTTTCGAAGACGAAGTCTTTGGTCTCCATTTTGAGTTCGAAGGTCGCCGTGTCTGTGTTGCCGCGGGTATGACCTTCGATGGCTGCGCTTCCTTCGAATTTCAGATTGGCCAGATTCTCGACGTCCTTGAACGAAACCAGGGGCGTTTTATAATCGATCTTGAAGCCAGCGTTGAAATCAACGGCGCCTTCGGCTGTTCCGCGACTCGATCCGATTCTGAGATTGGACTGGAAGGTCACGTCGCGGGTGGTGATCCGAACGCTTCCATCCACTTCCATGTCTTGAAGAGCGACGATCATGTTCGCATCGGCTTTCATTCCCGACCGGACCGTGAGCCGATTGCCGCTGGCTTTGCCTTTGCACTGCAGGTCGAATGGCGACAAGGTTCCATCGCAGGGGAGAGAGGCCTTCAGTGTCAGCTCGACCGGGATCTGATGCAGATCCATCGACTTGAACAGAGCCTGCAAGTCGAAAGCATCGGTTTTCACGAGAGCTCGCACAGCATAGGGCTGACGGAACTCCATGCGGGCGTTGTTGAGTTCAACGAGTCCGGCCGGATGCGCGATATCGATCTTTTGGATTTCCAAAGAATCTTGAGTCAGCTTCCCTTCAAGTTGAGCATCGCCGATCTTGAAGTTTTCGACTTGGACCTGTTGTGTGCGGACGCGGATCGAACTCTCGAACTGAGTTGTTCCGGTCAAGACGACATCGGTTTCCAGATTGACCGATCCTGACAGCGGCGGCAGATCCATGTCGGGTTGGAAGCGTTTGATGTCTTCGGCGATCTGACTCAACGGCAATTGCCCATCGGCATTGAGTCGCAACCGAGGTTTCAACGGGAGGTTCGCCACATCCTCGACGAGACCGCGAAGCCCCAAGCTGATGTCACCGCGACGAACCCGCCATTCTTGGATTTCGAGGGTGCGTGGATTCAGCTCTAACGACAGGAACGACGAAATCTCGACCGGAGGCACTTCGCCGAGCTGGGCCGCCATGCGCGGCAGATTGGCGTTGAGTCGCAGCTGTTGTCCGCGGTTGATCAATAGGGCGTGTTTCAGCTCGATGCTCGCGTCGATTTTCTTTTCCTGCGAATCCAGGATCCATTTGGCATCTTGCACGACGAGACGTCGCACCGGGATTTTGTCGGACCACTCAAAGATGTCTTTGATCGGAAGCGGCTTTGCGGGCTCTTTCGATTCCATCAAAGGATCGAGATGCAGTCCGCCTTCGAGCCCTCGGACCACCACGGCGGCAATTTCGGCTCGGCCAAGAATAATTTCGAACAGATCGATCCGGGCCTGTACGGCGGGAATCTTGATCGGCAAAAGAGTCCGCGCCAATTCTCCACGCGGTTTGATTTCGATATCCAGGACTTCAGCGCGAGGGCGGATCAGTTGCAGGCGAATCTTTCCGATGGTGACTTCGACCGGACCGGTTTTGGTCTCTTCGAGGATTTTTTCTTTCACCCAGGCCGCAACCCGAGGCAGAACCAAAAAATCCGCGATGGCCCAGAGGGAAATCAGGATCAGAGCCGGAGTCAGCAGAATCAGGAGAACCCTTTTCACTGGTCTCTCCACAAGGAGAGCAGCGAGAGGCCAGAGCGATACTGCGGTCGGGAGGCCAGCAAGGACTCCATCACTTCGATGGCGGCGTGTTTTTGTCCCAATCCCCAAAGAGCTTGGGCGCGCAGGTAAGCGGTCGCGAAAAAGGTTTCAGAATCTTCGGCATGCAGGAGTTCCATGCGTGCAAGCTCTTGCAGAAGTTCGACGTGACGTCCGGCCGCGAGCAGGAGTTCGAGTCTGAGCCATCGGGCCTGACCGGTATCGTCCGAGAACTCGAGCAGAGCAAGAGCGTCCTCCCACATTTCCAGCATGGCCGCCGCCACGGCGAAGTCGATCGCCAGCGAGGGAGTTTCATGGGCGGCCTCTTTGAGCAGATCCGAGAGAGCGGGCTTGAGATTTTCGAGATCCGCCTCTTTGCTGTTTTCCTCGAAACGCAGGGTGCGCGAAAAGCGGCTGTGTTTGGACAGAATCTCGAGAGCGTAACGTTCCTTGTGCGCCTGCACTTCGCGAAGAACCTCGGGGTCCCGTGGATACATTTTCTGGAGTTTTTGCAGAACTTGCTTTTCGTGCTCGTAAAGCTGTTGAGTGCGAAGAGTGACCAACTGTTCAAGCATCATCTCTTTGTTGCGGCGGGCGGCCTTGAGTGCCTGTAATCGCCGGTCGGCTCGCTCCGCCCTCAGAGTGGGGGCGTGGGCATCAAGGGCTTTCGAGCGACTGGCAAAACCGCGAGCATCTCCCGCGTCGATTCCCTGCAAGAGAGCCTCTGCCAGATCCGGTTCGAGGTCTCCGCCGGAGAGTCGGATCGCATCCAGAAAGTAAGGCCATGGAATCGGGAACTGAAACTCGCGGAAGTGTTTCAACACAAAGTGAATCAGTTCGGCGTAGAGACCGGCATTCAACAGGAAGCGCGAAAGTGTCAGGACATGATCGGCAGAGAGGCCCTCTTCGGAACCTTCCAAAGAGGCGATCAACGTGGATGCGATTTGATTCATCCGCGTGGGATCATCAGCTGGAATCTGATCAAGAAGGATCTTGATTTCGAGTTCAAGCGAGCTGGACAAAAAAGGGCCTCCGGAAAGGGGTCATGACAACCCCTTGATTTTGCCCTCTTTGCCAGAGTTTCAGGAGACTTAATGCGTCGCATCTGGACGTGGATTTGAAAGCAAATTTCGGGAGCCGTTTGGGCAGCCCTCAGGCCCAGAGGCCAGTGCCGTCTCGGAGGATCCGCTCGTCCTTGAGCTATGACCGGGATTTTCATTCTGGAATCGCCTGGCGGCGCTTCCAGAATGAAAAACGCGTCACGCTTCCCGGATATCCTCCGAGACGGCACTGGCCTCTGGGCCTGAGGGCTGCCCAAACGGCTCCCGAAATTTGGTTATGTGGCTGGCTTTTTGGGGATGGGGAGAGGGAGAAAGTGGCGACGGCCTTGGTTTCTATGGACGTAACACCGGCAGGGATCCTGCCGGTGTTAAGAGATGCAAGCTGGGTTATTTTTGGTTGACGCGTTCGACGTAAGCGGAGGTGTCGGTGTCGATTCGGAGGACATCGCCTACGTTGATGTGCAGAGGAACCTGGACCACGAGACCAGAGCTCATGGTTGCTGGTTTTGTTGCTCCGCTGACACGGTCGCCTTTGATGCCTGGGTCGGTGTGAGCCACGGCCAGATTCACGGCGCGGGGGACTTCGACGCCGACGGCTTTGTCGTTAAAGAAAATCACCATGACTTCGAGATTTTCAGTCAGGAAATCGGCAGAGTCGCCAACTTCTGGAGCCATCATCAAAGTTTGATCGTAAGTTTCTTTGTCCATGAAGTTGAAGCCGTTGTCGTCCTTGTAGAGGAAGGACATTTCGCGGGTGACGACGTTCGGGACTTCGAATTTTTCACCGGACTTGATGGTCATTTCGCGGTTTTGGCCGGTGAGAAGGTTGCGCAATTTCGTTCGTGTGAATTGGTTGCCTTTGCCCGGCTTGACGTGTTGGAAATCCACGATCACGAATGGCTGACCGTCCATTAGAATTTTTAGACCTTTTCGAAAGTCTGCTGTTTCGTACACAAAGAACCTCTTTGATTGGTTTCAGTTTTTCCGAGCGGAAGGACCGAATTTCCAATGAAAATCACATGGATGTCAACGGAGAGCGTCTGGAAGCTCTTGGATGCGTTGCAATGTAGCCTGGAGAAGGGCGACTTTGCGGTCCCGAATTCGATCCTCGCGGGAGGTGATGGGCTGGAGAGGGGCCGCTTGTTCGGATTCGAGGCCGAGCTGGGCCGAGCGACGGCGTTGCAAAAGCTTTTGCCGTTGCTCAATTTCAGGGTGTTCGCCGTATTCTTCGCGGGTTTCATCAAGGAGCTGAGAGGCGCGGCTAATGTCGTTGCGCACGATGAAGGCATCCACCAAAGACAGAAACCGGAGCAAACCTTTGCCCGGATCGGCCGGTGCCATCGCCGGATTGCCTTTCGATGCGAGGGCCGGCGGCGAGCCTGCCGGTTGGATCGCCTGAGGCTTGAGATCACTGAGCTTCGTCATAGCGAAAACCTCTTCGCCATACTCGTCGGCCGTCAGGCTTTCGAGTTTAGCGACGATGCGTTTCGCTTTTTCTGCTTGGGGGCTCAGGAAGAGAACGCGCTTGAGCAGCTTGAGCGCCTCTTTCGGGCGTTTGAGTTCGAGCAGGCATTCGCCAGCCATCTGCAGAGCGAGGAGGTTTTCCGGAGAAAGTTGAATGGCTTTCTGGAAGGCGTCCAAGGATTCTGCGGGGCGCTTTTGGTCTTTCAGGATTTTTCCAAGAGCGACCCAGCCACCGGCCAACTGCGGATGAAGTTTTACGCCGTGAGAGGCGATTCGTTCGGCGTCAGCCAGTCGGTCTTCGGTGCGATAGGCCTCGGCCAGAGTGGCAAAAGCCTGAGAGTTGGGGTCTTTCCGCAACACTTCTTCGAGACGCTGAATGGCTTCCGCTGAAAACTGAGGCATTGTCTGATCTTGGCACCTCGTTTCCTATGAAGCAACGATTGTATTGACCAGTCGCCGCCTCACCCCTGAAATGGATGAATGAAAACCAC
>JAHBUU010000035.1 GCA_019637895.1 Pseudobdellovibrionaceae bacterium
AGAAGGCGTGCGAACCACCGAAGACTGGGGACTCGATCACGGCGCGTGGTCGGTTCTCCGGCATCTTTATCCTGGGGCGGATGTTCCGGCTCTGCAATTGAGCCTGGATCGTCTCAGAAGTCCCGAGCAGCATTTCAATCTCGCTCAAAAGTTGAAGCCCCTTCGTGATAAAGGCGTTTTGATTCTGGGGAGCGGAAACATCGTTCACAATCTCAGAGCCGTTCAATGGCGTGGAAACCCAGAACCCTATGACTGGGCCTCGAGATTCGACGAAGCCATTAAGACAGTGATCCTTGATCGTGATCCCAAGGCGCTGGTCGGTTTGATGACTGAGGAATCACCGGACTATCGATTGTCGGTTCCATCCGTCGAGCACTTTTTGCCGCTTCTTTACATCGCGGCCGTCAGTGACGACAAAGATCGGGTTTCTTTTCCATTCGAAGGCATCGAGTTGGGTTCCATCTCGATGCGCTCCGTTTTATTTGAAAGTTAAGGCAGGGGACTGAGCGGGCCGGTTTTTCTCGGGCCGACGGCGAACTGACCCTCATTCGTGCGGTGAACCAAGAGGCGAACGCCTTTGGCATCCCGGGCGATGAATTTCTTTTCGTAGAGGTCTTTGATGTTCAGTCGGAAAAAGCCGATGGTTTTGACATCGCCGGATTTTTCTTTGAAATCGAGTTTCATATCGAAGAACCCGCGACTCAAAATGTTCGGATCGAGAACCCGTGAGTGATAGCCCTGAGCCTCGTTGACGGTCACAAGTTTCAGATCGAAGGCTTCGGTGGCCGCGATCTTTGAAATCATATCCTTGGATTCGATCTTGGCTGTTTCTGGAACGGATACTTCCGCTGCCAGGTCGATTTCAAAGTCTTCCGCTTTCAGGAAGGATTCCTGAGAGTCCCCACGGAGTTCCAAGGACTGCTGCCACAGAGGTCCGTAGATCTGGGCATAACTTTCGGCGATCAAAGCATGCAGGCGAGGATCATCCGCAAAGACGGCACCCGACTTATTGAGGTTCGGGAAAAGGAACATATTGAGCGGATGCAAATTGCGAAGGGCCAGCTTGCGCAGCTCGTCCGCCGACAGGTTTTCCCACGAAGCATCGGCGCCCACGGGACCCAGCATGTGCGCTGTCATCCATCCGGCAGAAGCCACATTGTTCGAAAGCGAGGCCCAGCGAGTGAACTTGTCCAGATCAAAGGCATGATGAGGCAGATGGATGAAGAGGGCCGACATCTTTTCCGGAGTCGGATTGTCGATCGATCTCAGATAAGTGAGGATCGCTGTTGCCGGAGCCTTGTCGCCGAAATAGATCCGCGAGTTTTTATGCGTCAGCGAGATCTTTTCCTGACCCCAGCGCGAACGCAAATCAGGGGTGGGGGCGCCGACGACGTAAATCGGGTCCGGTTCGCTCAAACGGCGGACCAAAAAGGACTGCCATTCCTCGACCTGACGAGGTTTCAGAAAGTGAGGTTTCAGAACATCATTGATGAGTTGTCGGGCCGAGCCCTTCCACTTTGCAGGTGCGAGTTTCATAGGCTCCGAGCCTAACCGGATTGCGTCGAAAGGACAAAACGCTTCCCGTCATCTCACTCTGAGATCGGGACTGGTGCTTTTCACGGGTTTTGGTATCTTGAAAGGGCCGAAGTCACTTCGGCCTTTATGAGAAATCAATAAGCTTTCCTTCCTTTTCACGATGACAACTTGAGTTCCGGGGTCCTCCCCGGTTGCAAGCCCGTTGGGCCAGGATGCTTATGATATCTATTAAATCCTTTTCATTGGAAAAGGGCGGAAAGAGCCTTTTTTCAGATCAAAATTTGAATCTTCCAAATGGTGTGACCGCCGTCATTGGCCCGAACGGAGCGGGGAAAAGCTCGCTCTTGGACGCTCTGATGAGAGAGCATCCTTTTTTGGGCCAAGTTGAGCTCTCTGGAAAGGCGACGAGGTTGCTTCAGCACGAGAGCAGGCCTGAGAGGAGTGTTTCGGAGCTGCTGGATGGGATCTGGTCGAAGGCTCCCGTGGAGGGTGCGTTCATTGCCGCCCTTGTTTCGTCTTTGTCGCCGCAAGCTTCTTGCTTGAGTTTGAGTGGGGGCGAATGGCTGCGTCTGCGGCTGTCTTTGTGTCTCGCCGAGAATCCCGATTGGATCTTGCTCGATGAGCCGAGCAATCATCTGGATCGAGAGGGGCGTGCTTTGCTGGCAAAGTTTCTCGGTGACTGGCGAGGTTCTGTTTTATTGGTGAGTCATGACCGAGAACTTCTCCAAAGCGCCCATCGGGTTTTGGAGGTTCTGTCGGGCCGGCTGCGTTTGTTCGAGCTGTCTGCGGAAGACTATTTCCAGGCCGCTCGAGAAGAGCGTGAGCGGCGAGAAAACAATCTGCTCGAGGCCGGAAGACAGACCAAAAAGGTGGCCGCTGAAAAACAGCAAGAGCTTGAACGGCAAGATCGGCGCATGGCGAACGGCCGTCGAAAGGCAGAGCGCGGAGACATGCCTCGAATTCTGAAGGGGCGTCTCAAGCGGCAAGCACAACAAACCCAAGGTCGGATTGATCGCACGACTTCCGAACGCGTCTCGATCGCCGAAAAGAACTTTGACCAGCTTTGGCTCTCGCAGATTCCTGAGATCCGGATGCGGCTTGATCCCGAAGCCATCGTTGTCAGTCCGGGACGGCAGATCTTTCATGCCGAAGGAATTCGACCCTTAGGCCCGGACGGCATTCCCTTGTGGAAGGAAGGTCTGTCTTTCACCCTGCGAGGCCCTGGGCGTTGGGTGATTCGTGGAAAAAACGGCAGTGGGAAAAGCCTGCTCTTAAAGCTGATTGCAGGAATCGAGACGGGTCTGCCCTTCGAGGGCGCCTGGACGAGATCCCCTTTGCGAGCGTCTTTCCTGCTTCAGGAAAGAACCATGGCTAAAGACGTATCCGTATTGGACTGGATCCGCGAAGAGATCGAGATCACGGAAGAAGAGCTCAGGAATCGTCTGGCGGATTTTGGTTTGTTCAAAGACGATCCGCTTCGTTCGGTATCGACTTTGAGCGGAGGCGAAAAAGTCCGAGCGTCCCTGGCCAGGTTGATGCTTCGGAAAGATCCGCCCGAGCTGTTGCTGCTCGACGAGCCGACCAATGATCTGGATCTTGCGAACCTGGAGGCTTTGGAAAAGGCCCTCCGGGAGTACCCGGGCGCCATGATCATGATTTCCCACGACGAGACCTTCGTGAAAAATCTGAAGGCCGAGGAGTGGATCGATTTGGACAAGCTGAGACGGTGATTTGCTCCGGGCACGTGGAGTGATCCAGTGCCCGGAATCGTTTTTTAAGACGGCTGATTATCGGCATGTTCCTTTTTCGGGAACATGAGCGAGATGGCGATCGAGCCTCCGATGAACAGAGCGATCAAAATCAGCGACCACGAGATCGGGAATTTGCCATCAAAGAAGGTATTCAGCCAAGCCATCTTCAAGCCCACGAAGATCAAAACCAAAGCCAGTCCGTATTTCAACAGATGGAAGCGGTCTGACACTCCGGCCAACATAAAGTACATGGCTCGCAAACCCAGGATCGCGCAAATGTTCGAAGTAAAGACGATCAGGGGTTCTTTTGTCAGGGCAAAAATCGCTGGAACCGAGTCCACGGCAAAGATGATGTCGGTGAACTCCAGGAAGATCAAAGAGATGAAAAGCGGAGTCACCAGCAGTTTTCCACCATGGCGAACGAAGAAGTGGGGGCCTTCGATCTTGTGATGGACCGGGAAGATGCGACGGATGAGCTTGATGACCATGTTTTGGGACAGGTCCTTGTCGCCTTCCTCGGTGAACATCAGCTTGATACCGGTCACGATCAGGAATACGCCGAAGAAGATCACCACCGCATGGAATTCCATGAGGTAAGAACCGAGGGCGATAAAAATCGCACGGAAGATCAAGGCACCGATGATGCCGTAAAACAAAATCCGATGCTGATATTTCGCAGGAATTGCGAAATAGCTGAAGACTGTGATGAAGACGAAAAGATTATCGACGGCCAATGATTTCTCGACCACGTACCCGGTGAGAAACTCGAGCGCCGATTGTTTGGCCGCCGCCTTAGGGTCGAAGCCAGGTAATGCCAGAAGATCCGGATTACTTTCAAAGTGGCGAAGAGCATACCAATAAAAGAAAGCATTGAAGACAAGGGCCAAGGCCACCCAGAACAAGCTCCACAGTGCGGCTTCTTTGAATTTCACTTCGTGGGGTTTTCGATGAAAGACCCCCAAATCCAGCAAAAGCACGACAAGAACGAGAACGGTAAAGCCAATATAAAGGGGCAAGTGATCCATGAAAGGAAACAGGGTCATTTTCACCTCAAATGAGAGGCGAACCTAATTCGTTCTGGGGATCATCGTCAATCGGAATAGGACATGAGGTTGCAGGTGGGCCTTTTACTCATACCAGATCAAAGTCCAGTTTATGTTCTAAAAAGAGGCATTTCACCCAAGATCGGGATTTCTTCATGGAGCCTTCATACCGCTTTCCTGTCGACCTGTGAGGATCAGTTCAAGTCGTAAAAATGGAGGTGAGCGATGAAGAAAAGAATTCTCATCGTTGAAGACGATATCACATTGGAGCCGTTTTGGATTTCCGCGGTTCATAAAGCGGACCCGCGGGCCGAGATCACATGGGTCTGTTCCGAACGGGACGCGGAACGAGAAATCCGCAGCAGCTTGAAGCGGCGCAGCCCATATGACCTCATTATTACGGATCTCTTTTTAGCGGGGCCTCGCACCGGCATCGACCTTTGGGAAGTGGCGGGCGAAGAGTTGCGCAATCGCATGATTTTGACTTCTGGGATCCACCCGGAAAAATTCAGACGGTACTTCGGTGACCATTCCGTCGCTCCTCCCTTTTTGCAGAAACCGTATTCACTCACCGAAACCGTTGAAACACTTCGCTGGACGCTGGGAACCGAAGAGGGCTCTGACCTGAGAGTGGCCGGAGCCGCCTTGACGACGGCGCGAGCTTAGCGCATCGCCGATAGGGGCCTCTCGAAAGCATTGCCTTGGTTTCCTTTCTTTAGGAAAACGAAGTGAGAATCGGGAGGCAACATGGCTTTTTTTAAGACGAAGGTTTTCATCGCGACCGCTTTTTTTGTCTTGGGAATGGCGACCTGCTGGCTCTGGATGCAAAAAGAAGCATGGCACTTCGTTTGGTCATCAGGCCCGGTTGTGGGTTCGCCGCATCTTTCGGATGATCCCTTTTCAAACTTCGGCAGGGGCTCGGCCTTCGACGAAATTCGTCGCATGCAGGAAGAGATGTTCAAGTCGTTCGCCGGCATGGACGAGGGGTTTTCATCTTCGAATGCGTTTTCGTTTTCCACGCCGGAAATCACCGAAGACGACAAGGAATATCGTCTGGAGATCGCTTTGGGCGGAAACCTTCAGGCAAAAAACTTCAGCGTGCAGATCGAACGCGGTCAGCTGCAGATTCAGGGAACCCTCGAGGACAAAACAGGTGGAGCCTCGATCACCTCGAACTTTTCCAGATCATTCCCGGTTCCCGAGAACGTGGACGGCGACGGTATTCAGGTCGAAAACCTCAAAGACCGTCTCGTCATTCATCTGCCAAAGAAATAGTGTGACCCTTACGACAGCATTTCCCGAACAAAGCCGGGAAGTGTGAGCGCCGATTGCTGCATGCCTTCGTGATAGTAGCGAAGCTTGGCATGACTCGCGAAGGCGGCGGCTTGTGCGGCATCGAAACTTTTCACCGGATGGAGTCCGCCTTTTGTGCCCATCATCAGGCTCCACATCCCCGATGGATAAGTCGTTGCATGGAACAACAGCGTGTGAACATCGGCTGTTCCGAAAATTTTCTTCAGGCACTGATTGAGTTCAACGAAGGTCTTTTCGTGGAACATGGGGGATTCACTCTGGGTGATGACGATCCCCTGTGCTTTCAAGGCCCGATGGCAGTGGCGATAAAAGCTTTCCGAGAAAAGCCCTTTGGCCGGACCCACGGGGTCGGATCCATCGACGATGATGAGGTCATAAACCGCGTCCTTGGATTTTTCCGCGAACGCAATCCCGTCTCCGATGATGAGCTCAAGCTTGGGATTCGAAAACTCTTTTGAAACATGGGGCAGATGTTCGCGAGAAGCCCGGATGACAGCCTCGTCGATTTCGACCAGCGTGACCTTTTCGACTTGCGGATATTTGAAGAGCTCGCGCAAAGTCCCGCCGTCACCGCCGCCGATGACGAGAATGTTTTTGGCATTCTTGATCGTCTGCATTGCCGGATGAACGATCATCTCGTGGTAGTGGGACTCATCCCGCTCTGTGCACATGATCATATTGTTGATCGCCAGCATCTTGCCGTAGGCGAAGGTGTCAAAGACGCGGACTTGCTGAAAGGGCGTCTTTTCGTTGAACAAAACATCGCCCTTGTAGCGCAGGGACAGGGCCTGGTTTTCATCCTTGTCAGTGAACCAGACATTGCGTTCGATCCGCATCTGCGGTGTCACGGGTTGATCGTGACGAAGTGCCGTCGGGTTATAGAGAGACCTTTTCAAAAGACTCAAAGAACCGCGGTTCATCTCGAGCGCCGAGAAGCCAGAGGCCTTGAACGATTTTTTCAAGTGTTCAAAGGAAACCCAGGGATCGACGCTTTCGCCGCAAGTGAAGAGATCCACAGCCGCGTACCCGTATTCGGGCCAGGTGTGAATGGCCAGATGGCTTTCCTGGATCACGACGACGCCCGAGACGCCGTAGGGGGAAAAGTGGTGGAAACTCGAGTTGATGACCGTCGCCCCCGCGGTTTTCGCGGCATTGACCATTTCTTTTTCGATCACGGAAACATCGTTCAAGATGTCAGCGTCGCAACCGTTGAACTCGACCAGAATATGTCTTCCAAGTGCGTTCATCATCATTGGGGGATAACCCCCTGGGGGGTCTTTGGCAAACTTTTTCTGCCCCGGTCCAGTTCACGGACGAGGAGCGCGAATCTCGAAGCAGCGATGGATTTTTTTGTCGTGAAAATCCTGTGGAATCGTCTCGTCGGAAATGTCTTTGATTTCGTAGCGGGAAGAAAGATTCGGACTCAGACGGAAGCCGCGTTTGTTATTCGAAAAATAGAGAACTCCGCCTGGAAGTAAAAGGCGCATGCACGCCTCGACGAGAGTTTCCTGATCGCGCTCGACTTCGAAGGTGCCGTTCATTCTTTTCGAGTTTGAAAAAGTCGGCGGATCCAGAAAGATCAGATCGTAAGAGGCGGCGGGTGCATCCGGAATCCACTGAAGGACATCGGACTGGATGAATTCGTGCTGGGCGGGATCGATTTGGTTCAGTGCGAAGTTGTCTTTGGCCCAATCCAAATAGGTGGCCGACATATCGACGCTTGTCACCTGTCCTCCGCCGAGGGCCGCGAATACAGAGACCGAGCCCGTATAGCAGAACAGGTTCAAAACTTTTCTGCCTTTCGAGAGGCGTTGAATCTGATAGCGCATCGGGCGGTGATCAAGGAACAGTCCCGTGTCCAGATAGTCGTGCAGATTGACCTTGAGTTTGGCTTTGCCTTCGCGAACGGTAAAGAACTCCTGTTTTTCGTCGATCCGTTCGTATTGTTTGACGCCCTCTTGTCGTTCGCGTTTTTTGATCACGATTTTTTCGGGCGAGATCCCGCGGACTTCCTGGATGGCGGAAAGCAGTTCGGGCAGGTGGTTTTTCTCGCGGTCGATGACCGAATCAGAGCGATCCCAGACGACTGCATGATCCAGATAGATATCGACGATGAACGGGTATTCGGGAATGTCGCGGTCGTAGAGTCGCCAGGCTTCCGTCGGCAAGCGAGCGGCCCAGGGGCTGAGCTTTTTATTGTTCTTGTCGAGGCGATTCCGGATCGCGCTCATGCGTGCGGGACCGGTGGCCTTCGTGAGTTGGCGTCGAGTCCCGCTGATTTCAGGGCGTGGATGAACTTCACGAAGCCTGCGCACTGTCGTTTGAACAGGTCGGACAGGATCATGTCGTCCACGGTGGTTTTGTCTTTCATGTGCAAGGGGACGTCGCGGAAAAAGATCCGCTCTGGATACATGAAAGCGTTTCTGTAACCCATGACGCCTTGAAGGTGCTCAACCGGGCGCAGGCCACCGAACATCCAGCCAAGACCGCAAAAAGCGACGGGACGGAACTCGAAGCTCTCGGGATATTTCCAATGATCGATAAAGTACTTCAGCGCGCCTGGCATCGAGCCGTTGTATTCGGGAACGCAGAAATAAATCGCATCGGCGCTGTTCACCTGATCGATGGCCGCAGCCAGAGCATCTGGAGGAGTGGCGCCGCCATAGTGGGGGCCGCCGTGTGCGGTGGGTTTCAGTTCCGACAAGTCGAGAACATGGGACTTTTCGCCGAGCTCAGAGAAAATGCCGTGAACGTAGTTCGCGATTTTTCTCGTGTTCGAATTCAGGCGGTCAGTCCCCGCGATGATGAGGATCATTTGGTGACGAAAGTCGAAGAGGAGAAGGTGCCTTTGTTCGTGGCAGCCATGTTGGAATTCTTCCAGCCAGCCACGCGCCAGAAATAGGTTTTTCCTTTTTCGAGGCCGTCCACTTTCAGCTCGGTGCCTTTGACGGTGTGATCGTCGGTCTTGAGCCATTTGAAGTTTGGATCGGTGGCGACTTGCACGTGATAGACGTCAGCCGTTGGGACCGCGGCCCATTTCAAAGTCACAGCTTCGCCGGAAACGGAGGCACTGAAAGCGGGCTCAAGGAGCTTGGCCGGTGCAGGAGCCGAGGCCTTGGCGGGATCGGCTTTCGGCTGAGGAAAGAGGGCCGTGTTGTCACGGTGAGGGAGACCGCCGCCATGAGCGTCGTGTTCCTCAGCGGCCGCGAAGGAAGTTGCGGACAAAGTGAGAGAGGCGAAAAGAACCAAAAAAAGTTCGAGTTTTTTCATGTGTTTCTCCGGCGATTGGGTCCCTGAAGCCCATGAAATTAGTGGAAAAAAGGGGGTGGGTAAAAGGTTTTTCGACCCTCTCTTGAGTTTTATGATGGGGGGTGTTACAACGCCCTTGGTTTCGTGGATGATTGCTTTGGGGACAGGTTTTCGAATCTAGGCCCCGAAGAGGAAAGTCCGGACTCCCTAGGACAGCGCAAGGGATAACGTCCCTCCACCGTAAGGTGAGGAACAGTGGAACAGAGAGAATGTCCAGGGCCTTGATCTCAGAACCGGGAACGGGAGGTTTTGAGGGAGCCGCTGGAGTGAAAACAGCTAAACTCTGCGTGGAGCAAGATCAAATAGGGGAGCTCAATGCCTGGTCCGGGCAAGGCTTCCGGGTAAGATCGCTTGAGGGCGGGGGTAACTCCGCTCCCAGAGAAATGATCATCCATCCTTCTCGGGATTTTTATGGGACCTGGGAGGGAGGACAGAATCCGGCTTACAGCGAAACCAATGATCCCAATTACGGGGGTTTTTCCGAGAGGGAAAGCCCCCTTTCTTTTTAAGAAGGGTGCTGGCTGATCAGGATCAGGCCACAAATCATCGCGACGATTCTCACTGCGGAAAAAAGACTTTCTTTCATTCGGTTCAGGCTGTCCTATCCCTCGTCGGGTTCGCCAATGTAGCGGCGCAAATACTCTGGAAACCATTCTTCAGTGAACGGACAGAAACCTTCGCGGGTTTCTTTGAGGGAGTGGACTTTCCATTGATGGCCTTCGCGGTGGATTTCGGCGGCTCGGCACAAAGGCGAGCCGGACTCCCCATCGGTGTAGCCTGAGTATTCGAGGCGAACGCGCTCATTTCCATCCCAGCCAAGGAAACGATAGATTTCGTAAACCTTGGGTTCATAACGAAGCTTGCGTTCGAACGAGGAACCTTTGGCATCCCACATTTCGAGCCCGTTCCAGTTGAAGGCTTCAGAGGCAGACACGACGACGAAGGACTTCCGATCCGGTGAAAATACCGGGTAGGACGGAATCTGATGAAGGGTTCCATCGTTGGTGATCAGGACGTAATCGTCCCCCTCGTAGAGCTGGCGATAAATCAAGACGGCGTCCGGTTTTGAAAAGCGAGTCACCAGGTAATGTTCGATATCTTTTTCGGGCCCACAATCCAGACAGTCTTTGAGTTCCGTGATTTTCCCAGAGGATGTTTTGATGGTCAGGCTTCGTCCATCGCGGCTGACTTTTGGGTCGCCAGGCTTTTTGATCAGATCGTCTTCATTTTTTTCCAGTCGGGCAAAGAAGGACTCATCCGGAGGAACATCGGACTCTTCGCTCATGGGGACATCGGTTTCCGGTGGAACGGGCATTCGGGTCGTGAGGTCGCGCCAATTCGATTGGGACTTCAGTTCCGCGAACATCAGCAGGAGGACCGCCGTCGAAAGGAGCAGGATGACCAATCCGATGGCGACTTTTCGATTCGTGTTCATATCTATTAACTACTGGCTGAACTGTAAAATTTCAAGCAGTGGCGCCAGAAGCGATTGCTGGACCAGAGAAGAATTCCGGAAACGGCCAAGGACCAGAGGAAAAGAAGGGGCTCGGGTTCTTCGACCAGGAATCTTGCCGGAACGCTGGCGACGATCGCGACCGGAAAAATGGTCATCAAAACGATCCTGATCCAAGGGGCATAGATTGAATCGGGTCTCATCCCCAACTTATAGATCTGGTACCACATAAACTGCAGATTGTCGGATTTGGTAAAGACCACCGCCGTCGCCGAGAAAAAGAAGCGGCAGGAATAGGTCACAACGAGGCCGCAAGGGATCAAGCACACTAACCACAGCACGCGGATCCACGAGAAGTCCGGCAGATGCGCGAGCGACCAGATCAGCCAGCTCAGCCCCATCACCAGGTTTCCGATGATGGCCGTATTGGCTCGTTGCAAACTCACCATGAACTGAGAGTTCACCGGTTTCGCAAGGAGCAGGTCCAATTCACCTTTACGGATTTTTTCTGAAAACCGATCCAGGTTCTCACTGATGAAAATCATGTACAGAGCGTCCACCACGAAGAGCACACCCAAAAAGACCCGCGTCTGCTCGACATTCCAAGAACCGATGCGATCAGTGTGTTGATACAGCACTTCAAAGGCCACGATCTGTGCAAGATACCAAAAAATATCGGTGATGATTCGAGTCGCAAAATTTGCCCGGTACTCAAGATCGGCAGTGAAGCTGGCTCTGAAAAACGCTGTATAAAGCTTGAAATACTTCATCAGCATCAGGCCCCCGTTCCCGAGTAAGAGCGCAGCCCTTTTTTCCACATGAAGAGGCCGAGGGCATTCACCAGAATCAGGCTGACCGCCACAGAAACGAAGCCTTGTGCCACGGCATCAGCCCCCACCCGACCAGTCAGATAGCCGACGGGGATAAAGACCCCCGAAGGAAAGGGCAGAATCAGAATCCAACTGCGGAACGGCTCCGGCATCAGATCCAAGGGGATCAGCTCTCCGGTCAAAGTCCAAAGTGCCAGATTCTTGGCAACGGTGAGAGCGTAGATGCGGTTCAAAAAGAAAGCGCAGGTCGAAACGACGAAGCTGATCGAATGAACCAGGATCAGATAGAAAAACACCAGCAGAACGGCCATCGGGAGCCGATCATAATGAATGTTCCAACCCATCGCAGCCCCGACGCTCAGGGGAATCAAAAAGGAAACCCCGGTCGTGATGAATTTATAGCCCATCAGCTGGCTCAGGTAATACTCGTAGAAACTCATGGGACGAACCAGAAGTCCGTTCACAGATCCCGAGTCGATCTCTTCGATCATGCGGAATTCATACATCCAACTGGCCGCGATCCGCGCGAAGAAAGCGCCCCATAGCACGTAGGCCAGGTAGTCCTGCAGTCCGAAACCGCCGATGGTGGCGCTTCCCGCTGTGCGGAAGATCCCCACCCAAAGCAGAATTTCGATCACGGCAGTGACCGAAGGCTGAGCGACCGCATCGATGAAGTAATTCATGCGGTACTCGACATTGGAGGCGATCGCCATTTTAAAGAATCCGAGATTCCTTTTCCAAAAAGCCGCGAATGACATCTTCGAAGTCCGTTTCTTCCATTTTCAAGTCTTGCAATATTCCCGCGCGAGCGATCTCGGGCATCAGAATGCCAAGATGCTGGGGCAGGATTTTAAGTTGGTGATCTTTCTGGCCGGCCTTCAGCACATGTCCTTCCGGCAGGGCCAGATCTGCAGGTAGCTCTTCCGCGAATCGGAACGAAAAGGTGCGAACGTCCTCGGTGGCTCGGGTGAAGTTTTCAACCGTTCCCTCGTAGACGATGGCGCCTTTTGAAATCAGCAGGAGTTTGTGAGCGAGCTGGGCGATATCGTCCATGTAGTGGCTGGTCAGAATCACGGTGGGGCCTCTGGAGCGAACATAGTCAGCCAGAAAATCGCGAATGGATTCCTGTGCGATCATATCCAATCCGATGGTGGGCTCGTCCAAGAACAGCACGGCCGGTTCATGCAGGAGGGCCCCGATGATTTCCATTTTCATGCGTTCACCAAGGGACAGGCGTCGGAGTTGGGTCTCTAACACATGAGTACACTGCAGGCGTTTCGCGAGTTCGTTCACGCGAGCGCGGGCCTTGTCGAGATCCAGATCATAGATGCGCGCAAGCAGGGAAAAGCTGTCGTAAGGAGCCAGGTCCCACCAGAGCTGGTTTTTCTGTCCCAAGAGGATACTGATCTGTTTGAGAAACTCGTGCTTTCGCTCCCAGGGCTTGTAGCCAAGGACGGTGGCTTCTCCGGAGCTTGGAACGATCAGGCCCGAGAGCATTTTCAGCAGCGTGGTTTTGCCAGCGCCGTTCGCGCCGACGAGACCCACGATTTGCCCGGGTTCGATGGACAGGGTGGTCGGTTTCAGCGCGACTTTTTCGATGTGCTGACGATCCCAAAGACCTTTGATGGAGTTCCAAACCCCTTCGGGTTTTCGGTACGACTGATAGACGCGACTCAGGTCTTTGGTTTCAATGGCGATAGACATCGCCGGAGACTATCTCTGACCGGGAACAAAAACAACGAGCTGATGCTCTTCGCTGCCAGAAGCCTCGAGGTTCGGAAGCGTCCAGGCGCTTTCACGGATGCGGCCTTCAAGCTGTTGAGCCAAATCCCAGCCACCTTCGGAGTACTGGATTCGATAAGCCACGATTTGGTCGTTGAAACGCAGGATATCCACTTTTTCGAGACGAGTTTTGCCGTCTGCGGCGTAGTCGCCTTCAAGAATGGTGTCGCCCCAGACTTGGGCCAGGTCGAAAGCTTTGTCATGGAGAGAGGTCAAAAGTTCGCCGTTGAGTTTATTCAGGGCCGGGATTTCAAAGGCGGCCTCAATGGAAAATCCTTGAGAGCAGACATCGTCCGAGCAAGCGACTTTGACTTGTGAGAGAAGGTCTTTCAGCTGTTGATCGGGACGCGACTCTTGCGCCGTCGCCTTCAGCGACAGGGCTATCATCAGCATGGAAATCAGAAACTGAATTCTCATCACGTCTAAACCTCTTGCCGAATATGTACGCCCGCGAAAGGGAGGCGTCCTCTGTCAATCAAGCAAGTTATTATGCAATGAATGAATCATTCCCTGGCTCTCTCGGCGCTGGGTTTCGTCTTGGTTTAGAGGGACTTTTTAAGAACCAAAAGATGAAAATCGTTTCGTTTGGGGATGCCATAGCGGGGGTCGTTCATGGGGAAATCTTTTTTTTCGCCTGTGGGGAGATAGCCTCTGCGTTGGTAGTAGGCGATGAGTTCGTGGCGAAGCGAGATGACGGTCATGTGGAGTTCTTTGAGATTCCACTGTGTGCGGGCAAGGTCTTCGGCTTTTGCGATCAGCAATTTGCCGATTCCGGCGTCTTGGCTTTCGGGGGCGACGGTGAGCATTCCCAGGAAAGTTTTTTCGGGGCTGTTTTCCAAGTGGAACAGGCCGACGAGAGCTCCGAAGACGTCTTCGCGGGCGAGCCAGATTTGGTTGCCGGGCGACGTGCACAGTGTTCGCAGCATCTCGATGTCCGTTCTTTGGCCGCCGAGCAGGGATTCTTCGGTGGTCCAACCGGCTTTGGAGCTATCACCGCGATAGGCGGCGTTCACGAAATCGACGGCCTTGGGTAGATCCGCTTCTGTGCATTGGGAATACAGCAGTTTCATGACTTTGTTTCCAATCGAGCAACAAGAGAGTGGTATTCGCTTTCGCTCCATTCGCGAGTGGGACCGGTGAGTTTTTCGAGATGCAATTTCATCAGCTTCAAAGCACGACGGGCGGAATCGCGGTCGTCGTCCTCGAAATGAATCCGCGCAAACAGACTTTGATGGGCGCTCAGATTCAAAGCATCGTTCGCGAGTTCGGCGGCTTTCAGGCCGTTTCTGGCATGGATGAAGGCCTGACCCAAATCGCCATTGGCCAAGGACTCAAGAGTTCGTTGATAGGTGGGGCTGAGCCCGAAACTCGCGATGTTCATGGAGGCCGAGACTACAGCTTCGAGGCGAAAACGAAAAGCTCTTTGCCCTGGCGTCGTTCAATGGATTTCTGCCATCGGCCCCAGAACAAGAATCGAAAGCCTTTGCGAGTCCGCTCGCGCAGTTCCCACTCGGTCCCGCCGAAGGGGGGGCCTGCGGGTTTATGCATGACGTAGAAAACACCCATCAGTTGGCCGCCGGACGCAAGCCATTCGGACCATTTCTTCACCAGGTCTTTTCGGCGAGGAGGATCGATCGCGCAATACAGAGTGTGCTCGAAGACCAGGTCGTAGGCGCCTTTGTGTTCAGGTCCGAGCCCAAAGAGATCGCCGACTTCAAAACGAAGATTCGTGATGTGCCCGTAGCGTTCTTTAGCGCCTTGAATGGCTTCTTCCGAAAGATCGATGGCTGTGACGACATGCCCTTCTTTCGCAAAAAGCGCGGCATCATGTCCGTAGCCGCAGCCCGGAACCAGCACTCGGCATTTGGGAAGTTTCAGACGAGGCAGCATGTCTTTTAGCGCTTCGGCGGGCTCGTTCAAATTCCAACCGGCATTGCCTTGGCGATAGGCCTCGCCCCATTGCTCACCCGCGATGGCCGGCGCACCAAACAAAGACGGAACTTCGATCACCTGATCGTCGATGGTGACGGACTCGTCGTCGGAATCATCGACCAGATCGAAAAAAGAAGCCTGGGCCGCTCGGGACAGAACAAAGGGAAGTCCGCGTTCCGTCGTGCCATGGAAGCGATCCCACTCATCCAGTCGCAAAGTTTTCGGATCGAAACTTTCCTCGTGAGAATAAGGAAAGATCAGAACCCACTTTCCCTGATCGCGATCGATTTGAGCGGCGACCAGAGGCTCGTCGAAAGGTTCGACCAAGACGGGGGTGCCACCAAAAGTGGTTTGAAAGGCCCCGTTTTCGGCGAACTTGAGTTGCGAGAGGATTTCCTGGCCGACTTGTGGATCGGTGATGCGGGTTTCGCCACTGAGGGCGTAACCTTCTTCGTCGATGGCGATAAAACGTTGAGGAAGAGAGGCCATCAGTGGCCCGGCGATTTCTCCGTCGCCGGAGGGGCGACGGGAGCGCCTTCCGGGGTCTCTTCGCCTTCACCGGGAACAGGAGTGACGATCATGCCTTCGACGAAATTGACGGAGTCATTGGTAGTCCGAGCACTTTGGACGACCCAGCGATCGATTTTTTCGTCAGAAGAGGGCTCGCGGTGCAAGATGGCTTCACCTTCTACGGTTTGTTCGAGAACTTCGGTGCCTTCACCGGGTTCGTTGAAACGATAGGCGAAAACGGCGCGGACCTTGTTGTCGTCGAGAGTTTCGGTCCAGAGTTTCACGATTTTGAAATCCCGGGCCTGGGCTTTTTTGGAGCTGACGGCTTCCGTGATCAGGGTGATTAGCTTCTCCTGGATGCCGGAGTGCGTCTCAAACCCCACGCTGGGGGACGAATGGATCAGGAACCAGGTTCCGATCAGGGCGACGGCGAAGACAATAAGGCTCAGAATTTTTCTCATGCTGCAATACTCTCCGCACCTGACATCGGGCCTGGTGCATGCTACGGAATTTATCTCATGAATTCACAATGGATGACAACACTCTTGTCGAAGGGTCTTGAGCTCGAACAGAGCTTCAAGAAAAACATCGAAAACGCTCAAAACCAGCTCAAAAAAGAGCTCGAGAACCGTGGCTTGCGCCTATCGGCAGCGGACCTTGCGGCCCTGATCGAAGAGTTCTCTCCGGCGGCCTCCAAAGCGGCGGTCAGTTCGGCCTTGGAGTTCATGAAGCCCTTCACATCGGGATTGGGTTTGAGAGTGGCCAGACTTTCGGACACCCAGGTTGAAATCGTGGTTCCCACCAGGACCCGCAATCTGAACGGAGCGGGCCACATTCACGAGGCCGTCCTGCTGGCGACTTCGTCCGAAGCCAGCGAGCTGCTGTGGAAACGGCATGCGCCTCTGGGAACTTTCCTGATCGAAACCAAATCCGCGAAAGTCGAAGTGCTTCGCGAAATCAAAGAAGAAGTTCGCGTCCGCTGGGAGCTTTCCGAAACTCTGCGGGAAAAAGTCCTCTCTGATCTTCGCCAGACGCGGGAAACGGAAACGGACGCCGACGTGCGTGTCGTGGACGATCAAGAGCAAATCATGGCCGAGGTCTCTTTGCGACTTCGCCTCAAGCACGTTCCTGCGCTGAACTCTCAAGAATCCTGAGGTCCCATGGAAATTTTAGAAACCGGTCTTCGCACCGATTCGGCCGAATTCAAATCCAATCTGACTGCCATGAAATCTCTGGTTGGCGATTGGCGTGAACGTTTGGACCAGGTCAAAAAAGGTGGCGGCGAAGAAGCGCTCAAAAAACACAAAGAGCGTGGAAAGCTCACGGCTCGTGAGCGGATCGAAGCCCTCGTCGACGGTGATTCCGCGTTTCTCGAGTTTTCGACTTTCGCCGCTTGGGGCATGTATGGCGATCAGGCTCCGTCGGCGGGTGTGATCACCGGAATGGGCATGATCGAGGGGACTCCCTGTGTGATCGTTGCCAACGATGCCACGGTCAAGGGCGGGACCTATTTCCCGATGACCGTGAAGAAACATCTTCGAGCTCAAGAGATCGCGATGGAAAACGGACTTCCGTGCATTTACCTCGTGGACTCTGGCGGGGCCTTCTTGCCTTTGCAGGCCGAAGTTTTTCCTGACCGCGATCATTTCGGACGGATTTTTTATAACCAAGCCCGAATGTCGGCGATGAGCATCCCGCAAATCTCTGTCGTCATGGGTTCCTGCACGGCAGGTGGTGCTTATGTTCCCGCGATGAGCGACGAGAACGTCATCGTGAAAGGCAACGGGACTATTTTCTTGGGCGGACCTCCGCTTGTGAAAGCAGCGACTGGCGAAGTGGTTTCGTCCGAAGATCTTGGGGGCGGCCGGGTTCACTCAGAGGTGAGCGGCGTCACCGATCACCTTGCGGAAAACGACGAGCACGCGATCGAGATCACGCGCTCGATCGTATCCTGCTTGAACAAACGTCCCGCCGTGACTTTGAAAACCCAGGCGATCATCGAGCCCCTTTACAAGGCCGAAGAGATCTACGGCATCATTCCGAAAGACTCGAAAGTTCCTTTCGATGTTCGCGAGATCATCGCGCGCATCGTGGACGGCAGCGAGTTTCATGAATTCAAGCCGCTCTATGGAAAGACTTTGGTCACAGGGTTCGCCCACATCTGGGGAATGCCGGTGGGGATTCTTGCGAACAATGGCGTGCTTTTCAGCGAAAGCGCTTTGAAGGCCGCTCATTTCATCGAGCTTTGTGAGCAGCGTGAAATCCCGATCATCTTTTTGCAAAATATCACGGGCTTCATGGTCGGTCGCAAATACGAAAACGAAGGCATCGCGAAACACGGAGCCAAGATGGTCATGGCCGTCAGCAATGCGCGAGTTCCGAAGTTCACTGTTGTGATCGGTGGCTCTTACGGGGCCGGGAACTACGGCATGTGCGGTCGCGCTTTTCAACCACGCCAACTGTGGATGTGGCCGAATGCGCGGATCTCCGTCATGGGTGGCGAGCAAGCCTCGAACGTTCTTCTGACGGTGAAGCTCGATCAACTGGCGGCCAAAGGACAAAAGATGTCCGAGGCCGAACAAGCTGAATTCAAAAGACCGACTCTCGAAAAATACGATCAAGAAAGCTCTGCTTATTACTCGAGTGCCCGCCTGTGGGACGATGGGATCATCGATCCTGTCGACACCCGCCGTGTGCTGGCGCTTGGAATTGCGGCTTCCCTCAACCGTTCCTGGGGTGACAAACTTCAGGGCGTCTTCCGGATGTGACGATGTCTTTGCTGAAAATCACGGAACAAACAGGCATGGTCTCGGTTCGGCTCAGTCGGCCCGACGTTCGAAACGCATTCAACCCGGATATGATCGCCGAGATCACCCAAGCCTTCACCGAGTTCGGTAAGCGCCGCGATCTGCGGGTGATCACCTTGTCGGGTGAAGGCAAAGCTTTCTGCGCGGGCGCAGATCTGTCCTGGATGAAGACCATGGTGAATTACTCTTACGAGCAGAATCGCGAAGACTCCCTGAAGCTTCACGCCATGTTCGATGCCATCGCGAAATGCACGGTGCCGGTCTTGGGGTTTGCTCACGGAGCGGTTTTTGGCGGGGCTTTGGGCCTTCTTGCTTGTTGCGATCACGTTGTTGCTGAAGAAGAAACCCAGTTCTGTTTTTCCGAGGTCAAAATCGGGATTGCTCCGGCCGTGATCTCAAGCTTTGTGATGGCAAAGGCTGTTCCCGGCGTGGTTCGCCCTCTGATGATTTCAGGTGAAGTTTTTGGAACCGAGCGGGCACTTCAGTCGGCCCTTATCCACGAAGTCGTCCCCAAAGGAGAAGGTGTTTCTCGTTTGGATCGTGTCGTAACCTCGTGGATGGAAGCCGGGCCCGAAGCCGCACGGGAAACCAAACGGCTGCTGAATGATCTGCCTGTTCTCAGCGCGGATCAGCAGAAGGAACGCACGACAAAGCTCATCGCCGAACGTCGCGTGAGCACGGAAGGGCAAGAGGGTTTGAAGAGCTTTCTTGAAAAACGCCGCCCTTCCTGGAGGGATCAGTGAAAAAAACCATCAAACGTGTCGCCATCGCCAATCGCGGTGAAGTGGCGGTTCGGATCATTCATGCCTGCGAAGAACTGGGTCTGGAAACGGTGCTTTTGCATTCCGAGCCGGACATGGGCTCGAAGGCCTATCGGATGGCGACGAAAACCATCTGCATCGGTCCTGCCGCCAGCAGCGAAAGCTACCTGAATATCGACGCCAACATCAAAGGCGCTCTCGCTGGCGGTGCGGACGCGATCCATCCGGGTTTTGGTTTTCTTTCTGAAAATGCGTCTTTTGCCGAGGCGGTGGAAAAAGCAGGAATGACTTTCGTCGGTCCTTCTGCGGATTCCATTCGACGACTGGGTGACAAGGTCCAATGCAAGGCTCTCGCAAAGGCGGGGGGCCTTCCTTTGGTTCCCGGTTACGAGGGTGAAGACCAATCCCTTGAACGTTTGATGAAAGAAGTCGAAGGCATCGGTTATCCCGTGATCGTGAAAGCGGCGGCGGGTGGTGGGGGACGTGGGATGAAGCTCATCCTGAAGGCGTCGGATGCGAAAGAAGCGATCGAGTCTGCTCAGCGCGAAGCTCAATCGGCCTTTGGATCTTCGAAAGTCTTTTTAGAAAAATATTTGGACCGGGCGAAACATATCGAGTTTCAGGTCTTCGGCGATTCCAGCGGCCGAGTCGTGCATCTGTTCGACCGTGAGTGCTCGGTTCAGCGTCGTCACCAGAAAATCATCGAAGAGGCGATTTCTCCGTCTTTGACCGACAATCTTCGTCGTCAGATGGGAGAAGCGGCGGCAGCCATTGCGACCCTCGGGAAATACAAAGGGGCGGGCACTGTCGAGTTCCTGCTTCAGGATGGTGAATTCTATCTGTTGGAAGTGAACACTCGGTTGCAGGTCGAGCATCCGGTGACCGAAATGGTTTTGGGTGTGGATCTGGTCAAAGCCCAGCTCCTCACGGCGATGGGCGAATTTATTTTCGACGATCAGCCACGAATCCCTCGCGGTCATGCGATCGAATGTCGTCTGTATGCCGAGAATCCGTATCTGGGTGGCATTCCCAGCACGGGACTCCTGGGAACCGTGAAATGGCCCGAGGGACCTGGCCGACGTTTCGAATACGGTTTTGAGAAGGGTGATGAAATCACTCCTTATTACGATCCGATGATTGCCAAGGTGATCGTCTGGGACGAAAGTCGTTCGCGCGCAATCCGCAAGATGATTCACACACTCAAAGACTCCATCGTCTTTGGTGTTCATACGAACATCCCTTATTTGATCGAGATCTTGAACCATCCCGAGTTCGTGGAAGGAACGATGACCACGAGATTCATCGAAAAGAATTTTCCCGGCGCTCTCGCGGCTCCCGAGCTGACGGCGGCCGAGAAAGCTTTGGTCGAGTTGGGATCCAAGCACAAGCCGGTTGCGGGTTCGTCGCTTTCAAACTCCGCAGCCGAAAGTTCGTCTTCGATGCCATGGCAAGGATACTGGAGGGGCGTATGATGATTTTGAAAACCCGAGTCGCGGGAAAAGACATCGAAGCTCCTTCCGAGATCGTGAATGGCGTTCTGTGGATTCATCACGAGGGTCGGACCTTTGCGACGGAACTTGGAAAGAAAAAGAAACGGCATCGGGCCGGGGGAGCCAGCGGTGGCGGTGATCTCGAAGCGCCGATGCCAGGAAAAGTCACAAAGATTCTGAAAACCGCCGGTGAATCCGTTCAACGTGGTGACGCGGTCCTTGTGATGGAAGCCATGAAAATGGAATACACCCTCAAGGCCGAATCCGATTCCAAGATCGCTTCGATTGCCTGCGCGGTGGGCGAGCAAGTCACATTGGGACAAACCCTTGTCACCTTTGAAGCCAAGGCGGGGGGCTGATGGCAAAGTCAGTCACGCTGGTCGAAGTCGGACTGCGCGATGGTCTTCAAAACGAGAAGACCCCGGTCAGTCCCGAGACCCGCATCGAATTCGCTCGTCGCCTGGCTGCAGCCGGGATCAAGCGCATGGAGGCCGGTGCCTTTGTTCGCGCCGACCGGATTCCGCAAATGGCGGGATCCATGCAAGTCGTTCAGGGTGTATTGGAGCTGCAAAAGAACAAACGGATTCCCAAAGACGTCGAGTTCTCGGTTCTGGTCCCCAATGAAAAGGGCATGTTGGAGGCCATTGCTTCCGGTGCGAAAGAGGTCGCTCTTTTCGCGGCCTGTAGCGAATCCTTCTCTTTGAAAAACATCAATTGCACGATCGACGAAAGTTTCGAGCGCTTCGCTCCGGTGATGAAGCTTGCCAAGAAACATAAGATTCGCGTGCGTGGATATTTGAGCACCTGCTTCGGTTGTCCGTTCGAGGGCGAAGTGCCCGAAGCCCGAGTCGTTCAAATCGCGAAACGGATGGCCGCCTTGGGTGTTTACGAGGTTTCCATTGGAGACACCATCGGGGTCGCCGATCCGGGCCAGGTCGAAAAGCTGTTCAAAAAACTGCTCAAACACATTCCGGCAAAAAAACTGGCAGGACATTTCCACGATACTCGTGGGCAGGCCTTGGCGAATATCCTGACCACTTGGCGCTTGGGTGTTCGTGTTTTCGATACCAGCCTGGGTGGATTGGGCGGATGCCCTTACGCTCCAGGAGCCACGGGCAATGTGGCGACCGAAGATGTCGTTTACATGTTCAAAGGCATGGGAATTCACACCGGGTTTGATCTTGATCAGTTGATCGCGCTGAACCCCTGGGTTGCGGAAAAGGTGGCTCACACTCTGCCTTCCAGCGTGGGCAAGGCTGGTCGCCTGAAACCTCTCGGCAAAGTTTCGAAAGAAGATGTGAAATGAAAAAGCTGTTTCTGATCGTTTCGTTGATGGGTGCTCTTGCGACTCAGGCTATGGCACAGGAGTCCACCGTTCAAAGTTGGGGAAAGAATCCTCGCGCCTTGCCGGGGACTTCGATTCGGGTGCTCAGCTGGAACATTCAGAAAGCCAACGGGGACGAGCAGTGGTCACAGGCTTTCCGTCAGTTGAGCTCTTCTTCGGATCTGGTGTTTGGGCAAGAGGGATACATCAACTCCTTGTTCGACCAGACAATGAAGGACGCCTCCGCGTTCTTTTGGTTGTTCGCAACCTCTTTCCGTTACATGGGCAAAGAGACGGGGGCCTTTTTTGGCAGCCGCTATTATGTCGAAGGCATGCAGTGGTATCGCAGTCCCGGTCGTGAGCCCGGTTCTTTCACGCACAAGATGTCGATCTCGGGTCTCTTTCCGATGAAAGATGGTCGGAAATTGCTGACGGTGAATACGCATGCTTTGAATTTCGTCGTCGATCGTTTGTTCCAAGAGCAGATGATTCCTCTTTTCAGAACGATCGAGTCCCATCGGGGGCCGGTGATCTTTGCCGGAGATTTCAATACTTGGAATCGATCCCGCTTCGACTTCCTCATTGCAGGCATCCAAAAACTGGGAATGGGTGGCGTCGGCTTTACGGACGATCAACGTCGTCTGAAAATCGATCATGTTTTTTACCGCGATTTGACGGTCAAGGAAGCCTTCGTTCGGACCGACATCAATACGTCGGATCACTGGCCTCTGAAGGTCACCTTTGGAGTGGAGCGCACCGAGGCGGCTCCGCGATTCGTCACTCCCGAACTTCGGTAGGGCGGACCCTGGCATTCTTCCTGCTTTGTTTCCCGGTGAATGCCTTTTCGCATCCTCAACTTCTTCCTTTTGGGCTCCTTGGCCGCTTTAATGCTGCTTGGGCTGTGGATCGTCCGCAGGCCCCTTTGTATTGATTCCAGGGTTGTCGAGAGGGTGGACAGGATTTCCCTGGAGTCCACCGAGAGGGTTTGGAAATGCGGGGTGAATCAGGATGTTCCTTATTCGCCTTGGATGGCCACGAATCTGCCTCAGTTGCAGGCCGAAGTGACCAAGACCGAACGAGCCCTGCAGAGCCTGGCCCCTTTCAAAAGCCCCATTCGAATCGTGATCGTGGCTCATCGTCCTTGGGTGTATCGCGTTCACGAGCACACGGTTTTCATCGGCGAAGAACTCTTGGCCTCGGAAGGTCACTTGTCACGGGGTCTGATCAAGAACTGGATTCGCGAACGAAATGAAATTTTCGGCGAAGGAGAGCTGCGAGAAGAGGTCTATGCCGATCTTCTGCAGATGGCGATTTTCGGTGAGTTCCGGATCGAGGATCTCGAGCGCGGTTTGAAAACCCGCTTAGGGGCAAAGTGGCCGCAAGTTTTGAAAGAGGCCAAATCTTATTGTGCTTCTCCGTGGAAGCTTTCCGAACACTATGAGCTTTGCAGCAAGGACATCGCGCTTTTTGAAAAGCAGGCGGCGCTCTGGAGCCTGCGGCCTCTGTTGTCGACGGCTTTGCTGGAATCTTGGGATCGCTTGGGCGTTTTTGAAAAAGTTCAGGGCCTGCGAGAGGTAGTTCCTTTCTTAGGCGCCGATATCGAAGATGTCTTTGAACAAAAAACTCAAGGACTCGAAGGTGCCCTCGTGACTCTGGCGACTTTCGAGCGAGATTTTGAAAGCCGAGCCCAAGCAGCGGGAACTCGTCTGCAGAAGGTCTCCTTGGATGTGAAGGCCCAGTTGCAGAAAATGGGTTTCCAAGGCGAGGCCCCAGGTGTCGAGTTCGATCTTTTGGTGTCTTCCGAAGAAAAGATCAAGGGAGACGAAGAGTGGCTCCATGATCTTGCCAAGTTTGCGGGACGAAATGCGAAAATGAAGGTGGCGGTCCGGGATGAAACGAAGCTCTGGGTTCTGCCGTCGTTGCGGACCTTGGATGTGAAGCCTTCGGATGTTCTAAAGGGACGTCGGTTGACGGTCCTTCACTGTGCCGACATGAGTTTTGAAAAAGCCCTGTCGTATCAGAACGCCTCGGACAAGGTTCTGTTTGTGCATTCCTGTCGTCCGCAGGCCTCTCATTTCCAAAGATGGG
>JAHBUU010000036.1 GCA_019637895.1 Pseudobdellovibrionaceae bacterium
GGACGAAGTTTGGATCGTCCTCAAAAAAGCGCCGGGCGGTTTCCGCACCTTGGGGCCTTGGAGCAAAAACACCATCTTGGAAAAAATCAGAGCGGGTGAAGTTCAGGAAACGGATCACGTGTGGATGAAAGGGATGTCGGGCTGGGCCCGGATCGCCTCTCGTCCCGATTTTTTCACTTCATCCGAGCCCGAAAGTCCTTCCCCGCTTTGAAGCGTGGGACCTTGGATTTCGGGACGACAACGCTTTCCCCCGTTTTGGGATTGCGGGCGGTGCGTTCTTTCCTCAGAGACGTCGAAAAGGTTCCGAAGCCGACGAGTTTGACCTCTTCGCCTTTGGAGAGTGCTTTTTGGATGATTTCCAAGGTGGCATCGAGGAAAGCCTCCGAATCACACTTGGTGGTGTGAGTCCGGCGGGACAACTGTTCCACGAGCTGGGCCTTGTTCATTCATCCTCCGATCGAATCGAGGTGGTGGTTGTACCGTCGAGGCTTTTGCGGGGTCAAGAAAGGCTCTCTTTCGCATTGGATTTGACGCGGTTCTTTGTTAGATTTGGACCCTATGATTCGGCGAGCGAAAAAGGAAATTGCAAGATCCTTGACAGAGGCGACGGGACGAACCGAGCAGGAGATTATTTCTTCGCTTGAAACTCCCAAAACATATGAGCATGGCCATTTGGCGTTTCCGGTTTTCATGCTTGCGAAGGAACGGCGTTGTCCACCTCCTCAGCTGGCACAAGAACTGGCGGCTCAACTTGCCGGGAAAAACCCCATCGTTGCCAAAGTCGAAGCGGCCGGTGGTTTCCTGAATTTCACTCTCAAGCCGGAAGCCCTTCAGGGATTTTTGTTCACGGCTTTGCGCAACACCGAGGTCAAGCCCGGGCATAATCGTGATCTCGACGGGAAAACCGTGATCGTGGACTTTTCCTCTCCGAACGTGGCAAAGCCGATGCACATCGGACATTTTCGGGCGACCGTCATCGGTCAGTCGATCCGCAATCTGGCCGAAGCCCAAGGGGCTCGAGTCATCGGCGTCAATCACATCGGGGACTGGGGAACTCAGTTCGGGAAATTGGCTTGGGCCTATCAGAACTGGGGCACGGAATACGATTTTTCGAAAGAGCCGATCGACTCCTTGATCAAACTTTATGTCCGTTTTCATGATGAAGCGGAAAAGAACCCGGATCTCGAGCGTCTCGGAGCCGAAGCTTTTCTGAAGCTCGAACAAGGCGATGCTGAAATCGAAAAAATCTGGAAGTTCATCGTCGAGGCGTCTTTCCAAGAGTACGACAAAGTGTATTCGTTGCTGGGAACTCACCATGATCTGGTTCTTGGCGAGTCTTTCTATAACGACAAAATGGACGATGTCGTCGAACGCCTGAAAGCCAAACAGCTTTTGCAGCAAAGCGAAGGCGCTCAGGTCGTTTTCTTTCCAGAGACGGAAAAAATGCCTCCCTGCCTGATTCGCAAGAGTGACGGGGCTTCGATCTATGCCACCCGGGATCTGGCGGCGGCGATTTATCGCCACGAGGTCCAAAAGGCGGATCAGATCCTGTACGTGGTCGGCGTTGATCAGACTTTGCATTTCAAGCAGATCTTCCGGGTTCTCGAGATGATGGGATACGAATGGTCGAAGGACTGCCACCATGTGGTGTTTGGTCAGTACCGATTCAAAGACGGCAAGATGTCCACCCGGAAGGGGAAAGTCATTCTGGCCGAGGACGTGATCTATCAGGCGATCGATATGGTTCGACAGATGATCGAGGAAAAAAATCCGTCCCTTGAAAACAAAGAGACCGTCGCGAAACAGGTCGCGGCCGGAGCCGTTGTTTTCAACGATTTGATCAATGACCGAGTTAAGAATGTCGATTTCGATCTGGATCGGGCCGTGAGCATGGAAGGGGACAGTGGTCCCTATGTTCAGTACACGAACGTTCGATGCAAAAGCATCCTGCGCAAATATGGGAAAGACGTCCCATCCGACTTCCAGCGCGTTCTGGACACACCGGAAGAGCAGCGGTTGATCTTTACGTTGATGCAGTTCGAGCATGTGATTCAAACGGCCTATCGTCAGTTCAAACCGAACGTGCTGGCCCAGTATCTGCTCGAGCTTTGTACGCAGTTCAGCCATTTCTATCACAAGAACCGCATTCTCGGAGAGGCGGCCGACGTCGAGGCCTCGAGGATTTGCCTGGTGCAGGCGACCTCTCAGATCCTGACCGAAGGTCTGCGGTTGTTGAACATCCCGTCCCCGGAAGTGATGTAAGAAGGCATCCGACCGCTCGACGATGGTTGAGCGGGTCTTTTCTCGAATCGAGACGTCTCATTTTCGCGTCGAAACGCTCAATAGTCCTTCGGGATCTGCCGAAGAGGACTTATGCGTTCGCAGAGCAATCTTTTTTTGACCTTGTGTCTGGTGATCACGGCGGGACTAGTTTGGTCCTATTCGGCCTTCAATCAATATTTCACCGCTCACTCGGAAGAGGGTGATCGCGCCGAAGTGATCTCTCGCCAACTGCGGGAAGAGCAATTCAAGCGAGCCTTGGCCGAGAGCCGCTTGCGCGATTTTTCCGTGGAAGTGGCCGGTGTTCTGCCTGCGAAAGACATCGCAGCGAATGGCAAACTGTCGGATCTGAAAAAAGTTTTGCGTGAGCCCGCCGCCGTTTCGCTGGATCTGTCTGGTGTGATTTTCGAAAGAGCGAAAACGAAATTCTCGGAAAAGAAATACAACGAATCTTATCGTGAATTCCGTCGCTTGCGAGAAGACTATCCTTTGTCTCCGCATGCGATCGAGAGTGCCTTTTTGGCCGGTGAGTCGGCGTTCCTGGCTGGCGAATCTGAAAAATGCATCGAGATGGCCGATCTGATGATCGAGCAGTACCCGGACAGCGAGTTGACCGGTTTCTTGCTGCTGCGTCTGGGGCAGTTGAACGAAGACAACGGTCGTGCGGCCGAAGCCGGTGAAATCTATCGGACCGTTCAAAAGAACTTCAAAAACCCCTCCCTGATCGATCAGGCGAAACGCCTGGCCAAGGCTCTGGAACTCTTATGAGTTGGAAGATCCTGGTTTTCTTGCTGGCTTTTCAGATCAATGTGAAAGTCCGCGCGAACTTCATGGATCAACCGATGGGTGAACCCGCCCAATGTTGGCAAAAGCAAGAAGGCTCGTGTTCTGTCCAGGCCGGTAAAAAACCTTTGGTTTTGAAGACCGAGATTCTTGAAATGTGGGCCGAAGGCGACAGCTTCCTTGAACGTGAAAGCACGGGATGGAAACTGCTGAAGGGTTCGGTGCGTGGGCAGAATGAAAAACCCGCTTCTTTGGGATTTCCGTTCGGCGAAGTGAAAAGCGAGTCCGGCGAGTTTTGGATCATCGATTCCGGATCGCGATTTCTGATCCGCGCCGTTTCGGAAAGCCTTCGGATCCACACCAAAGACGGACGGATCCTTGAACTTCCGGAAGGTCTTGAAGTTTGGGTCGGTCCGCAAAGCTTGCAAGGCAGTTTCACGCACGGAGTTCCCGCTTTGATCCCGGTCGACGATCATCTGCGCCGCTGGAATCAGTTGAACGATCTGTCGAAGGAAGAGTTCATCCGTCAGGCGCAACTCTTGAAAATGAAATGGAAAGATCGTCAGGTGGTCGCTTCGGCCTTGTATGAAAAAGTGGCGGAACGGCATATCGCCTCTGCCGCCGAAGAAGAGGCGACCGTTCGGCGTCGCCAGGAAAAAGAAAACGCTCAAAGAGAGCGTTTTCGGAAACTTCTGTATCATAAGGCTTTCGAACGATAACCTGTGCTCTTAGTTGACTCCGCCATCCGGGGTCGTTACCAAAATCACATTTCCGTCCTCATCGAAACCTTGGAACATCTTTTCAGGAATCACATTGGCGGCTTTCGCGCGCTGATAAAAGCTGAAGCCTTTTTCCCAGTAAGGATCGTTCGGGAGCCCCAGGAAGACGACCACGCAATTTGCGAGCGGTTGGTACTTCGACATGTGGTTGGAGAATCCGTTCACGAAGGCGGTGTTTAGCATCTTCAGTTCGGGAACCAGAATCTGTCCCAGAAAACGCGTGTACATTCGTTCCGAGGTCGACTGCAGTTTTTCAGGAATCCCGCACTGTTCGTTGGCGGCTTTCCTGAGATTTTCATACGGCGAGGCGAGAGCGGGAGCGGCCGCAGCCGTCACGAGAAGTGCGAAAAAGAGGGCTTTCATAAATTCTCCTTTTCGGGAAAGATACTTGACCTGTTCTTGTTTCCCCTATGGGATTCAGGGGCCTTGTAAAACCCTCCGGGAAGGGCCGAAAAACGCCCGTCTTCTGCAATAGAGCCCTCCTTAGGGCCGGTTTTTAAGGGGAACCCTCGGGAGGCGGTCAAAGAGCGGGTCTGACTCATGATATTCTAGAACGGACCAGGAAGGTCGTGTCCAAGGAGGACCAGGGATGGGCATCACTCCAGCCGAGCGTAAAAGCTACGATGATCGGGTTCGCGAAACCCGTGAGGAATATGAAAACCGGGAATCCGAAATCCTCCGTCGCCGAAACGACGATCTGAAAAATCTGGAGCGTCGACATCGTGAAGAGCTGACCCGCATGGCCGACGAGTACGAGCGGCAACTGGGAACCATTCAAGATCGCAATCGTGAAACCCTGTCCGAGCGGGATCTCAAGCACCGTCAGGACATGGAGGAAATGAAAGGCCTCTATATGGGGCAGTTGCGAAAAAAAATGGAAGAAAACGGCCTGCAACGCAAAGAGCTTGAGCAGAGCTATCGCAGTGATTTGCAAAAACACAAGCAGGTGAACGAAAGCCAGCGATCGAATCTGACTTTTCAACAACAAGAAGAGTTGGCTCGCCGGGATGAACGCTTTGAGGAAACCGTCCGTGAAATGCGAGAAGGGATGAAAGAAGGCGTTGATCGAACCAAAGAACGTCTTCAGGCCTCGCATGACAAGGAAAAAGACGTCCTTCGAAAAGGCAAAGAGGACCTTCTTGTTCGTCAAGAGCGTGACAAGAGAGAGTTGGCTAAATCTTATGAGGGCCGGCTGAAGCACGAAAAGGCAATGCGCAATCAGGACAATGAAAACTGGTCTTCTAAATATTATGATACAATCGGATCCATGAAAGAGGAATTCGATGAACGCTATGAGGGTCAACGCGGACTCCTTAAGCAAGAGGTCGTCAATCAGCGGGACAAGTATCAACGCAAGCTCGAAGAGAAATCGGCGGCTCTTGATGAAAGCAACGAGGTCCTTCGTGATGGCGTTTTGAATCGCCAGAACACTCAAATCCGGTCACGGGACAGTCAGATTCAAGCTCTCGAAAACAAGCTCAATCAGGAAAGAAGCCGAGCCGAGCGACGGCTGGGGGCGGAACGATCCAATATCCTTCATGCCTACGAGAACAGATTCAAGGATCTCGAACGACAAAAAAACTCGGTCGTGAAGGAGATGAATGACCTCAGTGGCGAACGCATCGAACGGCTTCGGGGTCAAAACGACGACTTGATGAAAACCTCGAATCTCGAGCATCGAAACCAATCAACCCTTGCCAATATCAGAAACCGCGAAGAACGAGCGATGTTGCTCGAAAATCACAAGGAACGCCTCGATCACGCCAATGACACGGCTGAAAAGCGAATTCAGCAGCTGCAAAAAGCTCAGACCCAGGAAAATAAGGCTCTCGATCGTTACTATGGCCGGACTCTGGAGACGATGAAAGACGGCTATGCGACGAAACTGGATGATCAGCGAAACGCTCAACTCGAAAACCAGTCAAAGGCGGTCGGAACCTTGCAGACCCGTTTCAAGGATATGCAGCGGCGATATGAAAAACGAATGGAACAAACGGTCGATGTCTACGAGCAAAAGCTGGCCGAGCTCAAGGAAAAGCAGGATGTCGAGATGCGCCGGTTGCAGGCCAATTTTGACGAACGGTTGACGGCGGAAAAGAAAGGTCGGAAGCTCGAGGTGGACTCGATGGAGCAAAAGTACGAGTCCAGAATGGCTCTGGCGAAAGAGCGTCACCAAGAAGAGATCGACAAAGTTCAGAAGCGCCATGAGGAAGAAATTCGAGTGGCGGTGAATCGAGCCTCTTCGTACAGTCGAAAGGCATAAAACGGCATGCTTGCGGATCGTCGTGCGAAAATTGTAGCTACTATTGGTCCGGCCACTCAAGCTCCCGAACATCTGGAAAAAGCCATCCGCTCAGGAATGAACGTGGCTCGCTTGAATTTCAGTCATGGCGCCCATTCCGACCATCTTCAGGTTTTGACTGATTTGCGCCGTCTCTCGCGGGATCTGCGGGCACCTGTTTCTATCTTGCAGGATCTTCAAGGACCAAAAATTCGGGTCGGTAAATTCGATGGCGGATCCATCTCCCTGACCGAAGGCGAAGAGGTCTTGATCACCACGGATCAGATCGTTGGCAAGCCGGGTCTCATCCCCAGCGACTTCAAAGAGCTTCCTCTGGCGTGTCAGCCGGGCACGAAAATCCTATTGGATGACGGCCTTTTGGAGCTGGCCGTTTTGTCGGTCAATGGCAACGAAGTCCGAGCCAAGGTCATTTTCGGCGGAACACTGAAAGACCGCAAAGGCATGAACCTGCCGGGTGTGAATTTACCCGTCGATGCGATGACGACCAAGGATCTGGCTGATCTCGAGTGGGGTTTGGCCAATAACGTGGACTACATCGCCCTCAGCTTCGTTCGCCATGGACGGGACATCCGTCGTCTGCGCGAGATCATCGATGCCCGAAAATCCGAAGCCAAGATCGTCGCGAAAATCGAAATGCTCGAAGCGTTGGAGAACCTCGAGGAAATCATTCGGCTCAGTGATGTCGTGATGGTGGCGCGGGGAGATCTGGCCGTTGAAGTGGGGCAGACCCATTTGCCGGGCATTCAAAAACGAATCATCCGTCTTTGCAATCAACTCGGAAAACCGGTCATCACCGCGACTCAGATGCTGGATTCAATGGTTGGAAACCCGCGACCGACCCGAGCCGAGATCACGGACGTGGCTAACGCGGTTTTGGATGGGAGCGATGCTCTGATGCTGTCGGCGGAATCGGCCAGTGGGAAATATCCGTTCGCGGCGATCCGAACCATGCACGAGATCATCCTCGAGGTGGAACGAACCGAAGAGACCTACTATAAGATCTCTCTGGAAAACGAATTCCTGAGCGTTCCCGCCTCTATTGCGGCTTCGGCCTGTTTGTCGGCCCTGAAGCTGAACGCGACGGCCATCGTCTGTCTGACCACCTCGGGAAAAACGGCCAATATCATTTCCGGTTTCAGACCCCGAGCGCGCATCCTTGCTGTCACGGACAACATCGATGTTTTGAACCGGCTCGAACTCACCTGGGGCATTCAGACCCTGAGTATCGAGTCCTATCGAACCATGGATGAAATCCTGGTGCAGGTGGATCAGGTTCTCGTCGAATACGGCCTGGCCAAAACGGGCGATCGGATCATCCTGACTCTGGGGCAGCCGATCGAAAACGGTTCTAAGACGAACAGCCTTTTTGTCCATACCGTGGGGGCTGAGAATGTCACCCGTGCTTCCGACAAGGGTCTTCCTTTGCGCTGTCAGAACGACAGCAGTCGAAATTCCTGAATGTGAGATCTGCCGAAGCCAAGCGTCCTAAAGCCTTGCCTTTCGTGGCTTGGCTTTCGCAATAGCTCCTCAGCGGAACAGGATGATTGAATCAGCTGCGTTTAAGGTGGTCCCACAGAGCCGCCAGAGCCGTGAAAAGATTCCCTGTCCAAAAGATCGACAAGGAGCTTCGTATGAAATGGACCACGCTGGCGCTCACTTTTTTGGCCTTCCAAGGACTGGCTCAGGCTCAATGGGCTGACGAAGACGGCTTTGTCGACTACGGAATGACCCACCAGGTGATCACCAGCGGGGCTGCGGTTCCAACCTCTCAATCGCAGATCTACTATGGAACGGCCCATATCCGATCCAAACATGCTGGCGGAACTGGGAACTGCAGCGGCACGGTGATCGCTCCGACCGTCATCCTGACGGCCGCCCATTGTTTCATGGTGAAACCTCAAGCCCAAAAAATGAAGGTCGTCATCGCTGGCCAAACTTACGGCGTTTCCTCTTATAAATCTCACAGTGACTTTCGATACATTCCCGCCGCCGAATCCGACACCGGCCGGGCTCAAACTGAAAATGACGTCGCCCTGGTTTTTCTGAAAACGAAACTTCCGGCGCGATCTGTCCCAGCTCTTCTGCCGCCCGCCGATTGGACGATCACTGGTTATGTGGATGGTGTCCTTGCGGGATATGGCATGACCGAGTCCAAGTCTCTGGACACTCTGGGAACCCTTCGTTGGGTCGAAACGGAAGTCGAAGAATACGACACGCTCAATCTGGTGGTTTACGGAGAGCAGAACTTCTGCCAAGGCGATTCCGGTGGCCCGATCTTTACCAAAAAGGGTGATCGCTACACGGTGATCGGCGTGAACTCGATGGCGAATTGCTCGGACACGGCCGTCGTGGTCAAAGTGTCAGAGCACGTGAACTGGATTCATGCCGAAATCGCTCGCTGGAATTCCCAGCGAAGCATTTAAAACCCATCTTGAAACTTAACGAAGAATTCGTTTGAGATCCCAAACCAGCTTCCAAAAGGCGGCTGGTTTTTCGATGTTTTCGAGCTGCAGCCCAATGAAAACGCCGGACTCTTCCATGATCTTTTCGGAGACGAGTCCTTTTTCGATCAAGGGATTCACATCGTCCGATTTCACGAGATAGCCCAGATCTCTCATCGAATCATTTTGAATGTCGGCCAGATTGATCTTGCGGACACCTTTGCCATCTGGCGTGGCTTTCTTGGCAAAATGCAGAACGGCGGTCAGGATCTTGATGTCGTCCGCAGTGACGTAGACTTTGTCTTTTTCCTGCTTGAACAGCCACTCGTTGTACCAGTCCACGAAATCCATCAGAAAATCGGGCTGCAAATTGACCAGTTTTTTTCGACCCTCGCCAAGGTCCTCGACGACAAAGTAACCCAGCTCTTGCAGAGCATTCTGCATGCTTTCCATTTTGTTGGTCGGCTCTTGGAAGACCTGGATCGTGAAGTTACGCAAGCGGTTGGCCGGAACCAGAATCCCTTCGCCACCATCGTTCTTTTGCCCGTACTTGTGGCCGACCAGGTTGATGATCGACAAGAGCTTGTTCACCACATGCGGAGGAAATCGTTCCGCATCGGCCTCGGGGTTTTCAAGGATTTTGATCTTTTTGTTCGCTTCCCGCATGTTCTCGTTCATCGTCTTCATGATCGCTTTGATCCAGACGGGAAGAGCATCGAGCTGCTTTTCAAGGGCTTCGTAGGGCAGGGAAACGACTTCGGATTCTTTCAGAGCTTTGACGTTGGCGCTTCGCGGTTTTTTATCGAAGATCGCCATCTCTCCGACCATGGCACCAGCCTTGATCTCGGCCAGAACCACTTCGGAGGTCCCTTTGGTTTTCGTCACAGCGAACTGCCCCGACTTGATGATGTACATCGCATCGGGGGCGTCACCTTCACGGAAAAGATAGGAGTCCTTTTGGACTTTTTTGCTCTGAGACATCCTCAAAATTGTCTCAGGCTTTTAGCAGCGGCGCAAGAAAGTCAGAACGTCATCGGCTTGACGTCTGGGGCGACGGTCATCTTGCCTTCGGTGGCTTTCACGACCTGTTCCGGACTCATGTCGGGGGCGTATTCACGCAGAACGAACCCTTGAGGAGTCACGTCGATCACCCCGAAATCGGACACGATTTTCGTGATGCACTTCTTGCCGGTGAGAGGCAGGGTGCACAGCTTGCGCAGCTTCGAGGCTCCGGTCTTGTCGGCGTGTTGCATGGCCACGATCACGCGTTTGGCTCCGGCGACGAGATCCATAGCGCCTCCCATGCCCTTGATCATTTTTCCAGGAACCATCCAGTTGGCGATATTGCCCTCTTCGTCGACTTCCATCGCGCCGAGCACGGTCAGGTCGACATGACCGCCACGAATCATGGCAAAGCTGTCAGCCGAGCTAAAAAAGCTAGCGCCTTTGGCGGCCGTGACGGTCTGCTTTCCTGCGTTGATGAGGTCGGGGTCGACATCTTGATCCAATGGAAAAGGTCCCATCCCCAAGAGTCCGTTTTCACTTTGGAACATGACAAATTTGTCATCGGAAACATAGTTCGCGACCAGAGTCGGAATCCCGATCCCCAGATTGACGACGAATCCGTCCTGAACTTCTTGAGCGATCCGCTGAGCGATCTGTTCTCTTGATAGTGGCATGGCGCTAGCCCTTTCTCACGGTTCGTTGCTCGATGCGTTTTTCCGAGTTTTTGGCCTTGAAGATCCGCTGAACGAAGACACCCGGCGTGTGGATCTGATCCGGATCCAGCTCACCGATCTCGACCAGCTCTTCGACCTCGGCCACTGTGATCTTGCCCGCCGTCGCCGCCATCGGGTTGAAATTGCGAGCGGTCTTGCGGAACATCAGATTGCCGAACTTGTCGCCTTTCCAGGCTTTGACCAGGGCGAAGTCCCCGACGATCCCGCGTTCGAGGACATAGTCACGGCCATCGAAATTTTTGATCTCTTTGCCTTCGGCGACTTTGGTCCCAACACCGGTCGCGGTGTAGAATCCGGGAATCCCGGCCCCACCGGCCCGCATGCGTTCGGCCAAGGTTCCCTGAGGAACGAATTCGACCTCGAGTTCTCCGGACAGATACTGTTTTTCGAAAAGCGCGTTTTCACCCACATAAGACGAGATCATTTTTTTGATCTGACGGTCTTGCAAAAGCAGTCCCAGTCCGAAGTCATCGACACCGGCATTGTTGGACACACAGGTCAGGCCCTTCACCTTGCGCTCTCTGAGAGCGGTGATGCAGTTCTCGGGGATTCCGCACAGGCCGAATCCACCGATCACCAGGGTCATATCGTCTTTCACGCCTTCAAGGGCGCTCATCGCGTCCGCAAAAACTTTTTTGCTCATGGCTTAGGCCTTTTCTACGATCAAAGCGACGGCTTCACCGCCCCCGATGCACAGGGTGGCCAGGCCGTAGCGTTTGTTTTGAGTGTGCAGAGCATGAACGAGGGTGGCCAGGATCCGAGCGCCGCTGGCGCCGATCGGGTGACCGATGGCGACCGCGCCGCCGTGAACGTTCACGCGTTCAGCCGGGATCTCGAGTTCTTTCATCGCCACCATGGTGACGGCGGCGAAGGCTTCGTTGATCTCCCATAGATCGATGTCGGCGATCCGCAGATCCGCTTTTGCGAGGGCCGCTTTGATCGCGCCAACAGGCGCCGTGGTGAAGTACTTCGGATCGCGGGCATGGGTCGCATGAGCCACGATTTTGGCCAGCGGCTTGATGCCACGAGCTTTGGCGACCGATTCAGCCATCAGAACGTGGGCGGCGGCACCGTCATTGATTTTTGAAGCGTTTGCGGCGGTGATCGTTCCCGCCTTATCAAAGGCGGGACGAAGGCCAGGAATCTTATCGAAATTGGTGTTGAAGGGTTCTTCGTCCTTTTCGATGGTCAGAGGGCCTTTTTTGGATTCGATGGTGACCGGGGCGATTTCATTTTTGAAAACCCCTTTGCTCCAGGCGTCCTGGGCTTTTTTGTAGGAGTTGATCGCGAACTCGTCCTGTTGTTCACGGGTGAAGTGGTTTTCCTTCACGCAAATTTCAGCGGCGCTCCCCATGTGGAAGTTGTTGTAGGGGTCCCAAAGGCCGTCTTTGACCATGGAGTCCGTCATGGTGGTATTGCCCATCCGGTATCCGGTGCGGGAGTTTTCCAGCAGGTGTGGAGCCAGGGTCATGTTTTCCTGACCACCGGCAACGGCGATCTTGGTCTCGCCAAGACGGATGCTGTCAGAAGCGAGCATCACGGCTTTCAAGCCGGAGCCGCAGACTTTGTTGATGGTCATGCAAGGCGTGGAGTCTTTGAGTCCTGCATAAATGGCCGCTTGACGGGCTGGGGCCTGGCCGACACCTGCGGTGAGGACCTCACCCATGATGCACTCGTCGACTTCGTCGGTTCCGACTTTCGCTCGTTTCAGGGCTTCTTGGATGGCGATCGCACCAAGTTTCGGCGCGGGCAGGGACGAATAGCCCCCTTGAAAGGAACCAACCGGGGTACGAACACTCGAGGCAATCACAACGCTTTCCATCAAAAAACTCCTTTAGAGTGACTGAATAGGATCATTTTTTCTATTTTGAGAGTGAAGCCCTGTCAAAGGAGGACTCATGGCGTTTCGCGCATCGGCTCTGCTGGTTCTGCTGTTCTCTCCGTTTTTTGTGCAAGCCGCTCCCATCGATATTCCCGTGGCCGCCAATGACAAGATCATTCTCAAAGGCCTGAATGCCCAGGTTTCCTATTCCGTTCAGCCCGGAAGTTCGTCCTTGCGAGTCAGCGGGCTCGAAGAGGCCGGTTGGAAATGGGAAAAAACCAATGGCCGGGTTTATCTGCTCGGCCCGCAGGCCGACTCCCGCCGAGGACTCGAGGATCAGCTTCGAACTCCGGGGAAGCGAGCCGTGATTGAAATCACGGGAGCCTCCATCGCGAGTGAAATTCATCTGCGAGACGGGGTCGTCAATCTCAACAAAGGTGCCCATGAATCCACGGTCACTTTGCGAAACGGCAAGGTCGTGGCTCTGGGGCGCACCGGTTCGTTGCGGGCTCAGGTCATGAAGGGCGAGATCTTTGTCTCTGATGGCAGCGGTCACGTGGATTTGGATCTGTATCAGGGGTCCTTGACTCTGAGAAATCTGACTCAGGTCGAAGGAGAAGCCTATTCATTCGGAGGGCAGCTCCTCGTCGACAACGTGAAGGGCAATCTGGCTGTGACGACCTCGCAAAGCACGGCCAAGGTTCAAAAGTTCACAGGCACCCTCGTGGTCGAGAATGGCAAAGGCGCCTGGACGGGAACGGCCTTGCAGGGACGAGTCGAGGGGAGCTCCGGAGAAGGGGCGATCAATCTGCAGTTGATCGGTGAAACAGATGTCAGTTTCAAAGCTCAATCTGGGCGGGTGTCCATTCAACTTCCGAAATCCTCCGGAGCCAACTTGAATCTGCAAACCCGCGAGGGCGAGATTTCCGTGCCTTCCGAGATCCGAGTGAACCGCACCCACCTGGAAAAATCCGTGCGCGGACGTCTTCGCGGCGAAGCTGGGAAGTTCAGCGTCATGGTTCGTTCTCAAGAAGGCAGCATCGTCGTTCGATGAAATGAGTTGACAGCTTTTAGGAAATAGATGAACTCGAGAGACATATGGCAAAAAACAAGAAAAAAACCTCGGATTCTTCCAAGCAGAAAAAACCTGCCGCAAAGAGTCAAGTAGATAAAAAAACTCAGAAAAAGGTGATCGCTAAGGAAACTGACGCGTCGCCAAAAGCAGCTCCTAAAGCAGCTGCGGCGAAAGCCTCTGCGTCAAAAACCAAGGCGCCTTTGAAGGCAAAAAATCCGAAGCCGAAGGACCAAGATGAGGATCCCATCGACTTCGAAGATTTCGAAGGAAGCGATGAAAGCCTCGAAGGTCTCGATCTCGATGAGATCGAAGAAGAGGACACCGAAGAGGTCGACGAGGAAATCGAGACGGACTCTGACGGGGACGATGCCGTCATTGCTGAAGAAGCCTCCAGCGACGAAGTGGTTCTGACGGATGCCGAAGGAAACCGCTACTGCCGCGCCCGCGATTGCGATCAAATCGCCGTGGTCGAAGCTTACTGCCGTTATCACTACCTTTTGTTCTGGAGAAAAATCCAAGTCCGTAAAAAGATTTTGGACGATGGAAAACTGGAGCGTTACGTCGAGGAACTGACCTCGCGTTATCCGGATAAGTTCGTCGAGATGATCCGCCGTGATCTTCGCACCGAGAAAGACTTCTTGGGCGCGATCCAGGAGCTCGAAATCGACGAGTCGGGACTCGATAACGAGGACGAGGACGATACACAGTCCTTCGTGGACGAGATCCGCGGAATGGGCGGCGGAGACTCTGAGGGAGTCGAAGAAGACTTCTAAGAATCTTTCGTTTTTCCAACGAAAAAAAGGGGCCTTTCTGGCCCCTTTTCTTTTGGCGAACGCCGAATCGGGTTCGCTCTAAAATTTCAAAATCGATTGCAGCAAGCCAGGGCTTTGAGGCGCAGCCACCGATCCGGACTGAGATCGGAACACGCGGCTACAACGACCGGCACCGGTAAGGGGCACCTGAGCCCGCAAACTCGATGACTGAATACTGCCGTGAAGCAAAGTCCCAGCGGAACCAGCCTGTCTGGCAAAGGTTTCCAGTCTGGCGGCGGTTTGTTCGGTGCTGAATTTCTGCAAGGCTTGGTATTCAAGCAGGGGTTGCTTCCGGCCTCGGGAACTGAACTCCTTCTCAAGAAACTCAATTCTTCCCTCGAAGAGCTGAATCAACTCAAGGAACTCGCCAACACTTTGTTGGCCGGCGAAGAAGCGAAGCTCAAGGGTTTTTGCCGCCCAAGGAATCTTGGGGTCGGCCAACCGGGTCACATTCAGAGCCTGGTATTTTTCTGTCGGTGTCCAATCAGAAATCAGCGTTTTGGTGTAAACGCGGGATTGAACGGCGCGGGCGAATTCTTCCATCAGTTGGTTCCCGCGGGCAGGATCACGATTCGGATTTTGTAGAAAGCCTTCCTTGCGAAGGGTCTCATCGAACTCGGCGATCACCTGGCGCATGGCCTGCTCTTGTGCCGACGGCAGATCGTAAAAAGTCGGAGAGTTGTACTTGGACCCCGTGAACGAGTTCATGAGATCGGGATGATTCAACCAATCGACGAAATAGTTCCGAAACAAAACAGGGTTGCCTCGAAATGTCGAGTCCACACCGATGTGCACATGGCCGCCACCGTAAGAAGACTGTGGCACTTGACCCAGCGATTTTCCGGTTTCGAAGACAAGTCCATCCAGGACCGTTTCCAAAGCCTTAAAGCCTTGCACGGTCGCTGCATCCGGAACGATTTCGATCACGGCCGGATCCAAGGTCAGCAGGAAAGAAAACTGATCGGGAAGTCTGATTTTGTAGATCGGCAGATCATACCGATCGAGAGTTTCACTCACCTGACAGCCGGGGCATTTCGCACGGATTCGGTCCGAAAACTCTTTCAAGGTCTTTCGTCCGAACTCGGTCGAGATGTCGTCATCCGCTGTGGGCAGCAGCAAAGGCGCCGTCTGGAGTTCCCGGGACGTCATGGTGAACTCGGCCCCAAAAGTCCCTTGCGCCATCACCGGCAGGGCGGCCACAGAGATCAGGACAGTCAAAAGAGCAGACGAGAGGGGGCTAGTCATGGTCACCTCGATCCCTCTCAAGAGAGCAATCTTTCGACCAGGCCGCTAGAAACGGGAGGCTTGCCCGCTGTCAATGAGTCAAACAGAGAGCAAAAAAAGGCGATCTCCCAGAGGGAAAATCTCAAAATGAGACAGACACCCTCAGGCTGAGAGAGAAGACTTTCTGAGCGAACTCTTAGTGCAGGCGGCGCTTGCCTTTGCCTTTGAACATGCGCGGCTGACCATCGTCGTCCTCGTCCTCTTCTTCGATGTCCTCATCCGTTGCGCCGTCTTCGGAGGCTCCATGCTCTTCGCCGAAAACATCCTTGGCCATCTCCTGACCACCGGAGAGCTCTTCGTCAATTTCAGCGCGTGAAAGAGCATCTTCGTCTTCGGTTTCTTCGTGAACAAGATCATCAACGGACGAACCGAGAAGGCGATCGGCCTCGGCTTCGAGTTCAGAGTTTTCCGTCGAGAACTGCAGGTAGATGGTTTTTTTCTGGAAGGGGAAAGGCTTCCAAACGTAAGGGAAATCCACTTCTCCGTCTTCTTCGAAGTACTCCATCATCATGCTGGCGGCCGCATCGATGCAGTTGTGAATTCTTTCCACGGCCTCTTCGGGCTTGTAGTCCATAGAGACTTCAAAGTTGGTCTGAGCGAGACGGCCCGCTTCCAAGTATCCGACGCGGAGCAGAATTTCTTGTGGATAGATGCGTCCTTCAATGAGGAGCTTCCCTTCACCGATTTGGGTGCCGAAATTTTCCATGAAGGCCGTGCGAATCTGGTCGACGTATTCCTTGGGGAGCTCCGTCCATTTTTGCGAGCTTTTCAGACGTGGTTGCATTGGGAAAACCTCCCTCAAGATTTGACCGTTACAGGGACATCCCCTATAACTCCAAACCATCCATGACACAATGTGAAATTGCGGCACAAAACGCAGACTTGCCTCTTCCGGAATCATCAAAGCCTTTGAGCGAACTCAAGGCCATCCGAGGCGTTTATATTTCGACCTATGGTTGTCAGATGAACGTCAACGATTCGGAACGCATGCTGAGTCTGATGGAGATGGTGAATTTTGCGCCGGTGGACAAGCCTGAAGAGGCCACGGTCATCATCATCAATGCCTGCTCGGTTCGTGAGAAGCCGGTTCAAAAGGTTTATTCCGAAGTCGGTCGTTATCGAAAACTCAAAGCCCGAAATCCCGAGTTGAGGATTGGTGTCGCCGGTTGTGTGGGACAACAGGAAAAAGAAAATCTGATCAAGAACCAGCCTCTGATCGACTTCGTTTTCGGCACGGACAATATCGATGAACTCCCAGGCCTCGTTCGAAAACTGTACGAGACGGAAGCGCCGACCAAGATCGTCGAAGCCAGATTCAAACACCGTGATCCCTATCATGTCGAAACTCTGGTGCGGAACCCGGGCGTGACCACTTTTGTGAACATCGCAAAGGGCTGCGATAATTTCTGCACCTTCTGCATCGTTCCCTTCACCCGTGGACGCGAACGCAGTCGTCCTTTACAACATATCGTGACTGATGTCCGGCATCTGGTTCGTCGGGGCGTGAAGGAAGTCACTTTGCTGGGGCAGAACGTGAACTCCTACCATGACGACAGTGCGGATTTCGCCGATCTGTTGGCCGAGGTCGCGGTTCAAACCGACGTCGATCGCATTCGCTATACGACCTCTCATCCCAAAGACTTCAATCAAAAGCTCGTGGACGTCATGGCGACTCACTCGGCGAAAATTTGTGACGGCATCCATCTGCCCTTTCAGTCCGGCAGCACGCGGGTGTTAGAGCGAATGAATCGCGGTTATTCCCGCGAGGACTACCTGGAAAAAATCGCGATGATCCGCAAGAGCCTGCCGAATGCGGTCTTCAGCACCGACATCATTGTTGGCTTTCCCGGCGAGACCGAAGAAGACTTCCAGGACACCATGAGTTTGGTGAAAGAGGTCGGTTTCGAAACGATCTTCGCCTTCAAATACTCTCCGCGCCCTTTCACCAAAGCGGCGAAGTTCGAAGATCAGATCGACGATGCGACCGGCAGCGATCGCCTGGCTCGTCTGTTCGCCATGCACGAAGAGATGGCGTTTGCTCTGAATAAAAAATACGAAAATCAGGTTTTGCCGGTTCTTGTGGAAAAACACGAAAACGGCCGATCGACGGGACGAAGCACTCAGAACAAGCTGGTGCATTTTGCCGGGATTCCCGAAGACATCGGTCGGATCGTTCCTGTCCGGATTCAAAAAGCCTTTCCTTTTGCTTTCACGGGTGAGCGAGTCCTCATTCATCCGGAAACGGCGGTGCTCTCATGACGACAAATACGGATCTCAAGGAAATTCTCGCCAAAGGCCTGCAGTTCGCCTCGAATCAGGATGAAGAAGAAACCTTTCATCAGGATGATCTGATCCAGCTTTTTCCCTATGGAATGTCGCTGGCGACCGATAGCGAACGGCCGTTTCTGTTGCTGAAAGACGAAAAACAAGAACTGACCTTGCCGGTTGCCTTGAACCCATTGGAAGCCGGAGTCGCCTTGACTCAGTCGGCCCAGGGGCAATCGCCAGCGACCCCGCATCGGTTTACGACCTTGTTGATGGAAAGCCTGGATATTGTCGTCAAACAATGCGTTTTCGTTCAGATCAAAGGCGCCCATCAGTTCGTTCGCCTCTACATTCAAGGTCATCCTCAAACGAATTCGATCCGTTTGCGTGCGGACGAGGCCATGTCCCTGTGTCTGCACCTGGGTGTTCCGATGTTCGCGACCCGTGGATTCATCCAAAAAAGTCGTCTGATGACGGCTGAAATCGAGGGCTTGGGTCGTGGACTCAAAGGAACTCCTCAGATCCGTCAGAGGACTCATGCCTACCTTCAGTAATGCGTCGCAAAACATCGTCTCGGCGCGAGGGAAAACCCCCGAATTCGGTGCGGACGTTTTTCTGGCGCCCAATGCTTATGTGATTGGCGATGTGAAGGTCGGCGACCGGGCTTCGATTTGGTACAACGTCACCATCCGTGGGGATGTGATGCCCATTCGCATTGGAAACGAAACCAATGTGCAAGATGGCTCGGTTTTGCACGGAACTTACGGAAAATTCGGCTGCACTCTGGAGGATCGAGTGACAGTGGGGCACCAAGTCACCCTTCATGGCTGCCATATTGGCCGAGAAACCTTGATTGGAATGGGATCCATCGTGATGGACGGAGCCCATGTCGGTGAGCAGTGCATCGTCGGCGCAGGGAGCCTGGTGACCGAGGGCACACGGATTCCCCCTCGCTCTTTGGTGTTTGGTCGCCCTGCGAAAGTGATTCGCGAATTGAAGCCGGAAGAAATTGAAAGTTTGCGTCTTTCAGCAGACAATTATCTTCTCTATAAAACTTGGTATTTGCCCGAGGAGAACAGCTCTCCTTAACGGTGGGTTCAACCAACCGCGGGCGGAAGGAGAATCATGGGTTTCGAACAAGATTTCCCGCTCGCCCTGACCTACGATGATATCTTGCTCCTGCCTCAGTATTCGGAGATCGTTCCGTCCGAAGTCATCCCCCGCAGCTTCTTTGCCCGCACCCTGCATCTGAACACGCCGATTCTTTCCGCCGCGATGGACACGGTGACGGAAAATCGCATCGCCCGGATCATGGCTCAGATGGGCGGCCTTGGGATCATCCACAAGAACCTCGACATCGAACGCCAGGCCCTCGAAGTCGAGAAAGTCAAAAAATACGAATCCGGCATGATTATGGATCCGATCACACTGGGACCGGATGAGCTGGTTTCGACGGCTCTCGAGATCATGGCCAAGTACTCGATCTCGGGTGTGCCGATCACAGTTGACGGAGTTCTGGTTGGAATCCTCACGAACCGCGATCTGCGGTTTGAAACCAATGTCTCTCAGCCGATCAAAAAGCTGATGACCAAAGAAGGCCTGGTCACTGCCGAAGAGGGAACGACCCTCGAACAGGCTCGCAAGATCCTGCAAAAACACCGGATTGAAAAGCTTCCCGTCGTCGATAAAAAAATGCGACTCAAGGGACTCATCACCATCAAAGACATCGAGAAAGCCCAAGCCTTTCCGAAAGCGACCAAGGACTCCCATGGTCGGCTCCTGGCTGGTGCGGCCGTCGGTGTCGGTCCCGATGCTCATGAGCGGGCCGAGGCCCTGATTGCGGCGCACGCGGATGTGATCTGTGTCGATACGGCCCATGGCCATTCGAAAAATGTTCTCGAAATGGTGAAGTGGATTTCCAAAAATCACAAAGACGTCATCGTCGTCGCCGGGAACGTGGTCACTCCGGAAGGGACCAAAGCCCTCATGGAAGCTGGCGCCGATGTGGTCAAAGTGGGTGTAGGTCCCGGTTCGATCTGCACCACTCGAGTTGTTGCTGGTGTGGGGATGCCGCAAATTTCCGCCATCATGAGCTGCTCGGCGGTTGCTCGGAAAAAAGGCAAGACCATCATTGCCGATGGTGGGATCAAATACTCCGGAGATCTGCCGAAGGCCCTGGCATTGGGGGCAAACACCGTGATGATCGGAAACCTGCTCGCGGGTGCCGAAGAAAGTCCCGGCGAAACCATCTTGTATCAAGGACGGACTTACAAACTCTATCGCGGCATGGGCTCGTTGGGAGCGATGGCGAAGGGATCCCGGGATCGTTACGGTCAGGCCAATGTCATCGACGATGAAAAACTCGTCCCCGAAGGCATCGAAGGAAAAGTCCCGTACAAAGGCTCGGCTTCGGCCGTCATCCATCAACTGGTCGGTGGTTTGAAAGCGGGCATGGGATATCTGGGCGCCAGCAATGTCGAAGAACTGCAAAACAAGGCTCACTGGGTTCGCATCTCGCCGCAAGGTTTGCGTGAATCCCATGTGCACGACGTGACCATCACCAAAGAAGCGCCGAACTACCGGTTGGAATAGGAACGACGAGATGCAAACACCCCGCGGATTCTTGGTTTTGGATTTCGGTTCTCAGGTGACGATGCTGATCGCTCGTCGCTTGCGGGAACTGGGTTTTTATTCCGAGATTCATTCCCACTCGCTGCCTTTGGATGAAATCAAAAAGAGAAATCCCTACGGCATCATTTTGTCCGGCGGACCGAACTCGGTTTACGAAACGACTTCTCCTCGTCGCTCGGTGAAAGAACTGATCGAAGTGGCTCCGACGCTGGGGATCTGCTACGGCATGCAGCTCATGGTTCAGGATCTGGGCGGGAAAGTTCACCGAGGCGAGTCCCGTGAATACGGTCTGGCGACAGTGAACTGGTCCGAGTCCCTGGGAGGGATTCCCAAGCAACAAAAAGTTTGGATGAGCCACGGCGATGTGGTCGATACACCTCCTCCGGGTTTTGAAATCGTCGCTCGCACCAGCGATCATCCGGCTGCGATCAAAGGCCCTCGCGCCATGGGTGTTCAGTTCCATCCCGAAGTGGCGCACACCGAGCAGGGGAATGAGGTCCTTCTGGCCTTTGCCGATTTGTGCAAAGCTCCTCGCGATTGGGATGCCCCTCATATGGCCGAACTCCTGATGCAGCGGATTCGCGAGCAGGTCGGACCGACCGACCATGTTCTGTGCGGACTTTCCGGCGGAGTCGATTCCACCGTCGTGGCGACGCTGTTGACCCGGATCCTCGGGCAAGAGCGGGTTCACTGTGTTTTCGTGAACAACGGTTTGTTGCGAAAAAATGAATTTGAAACGGTCCTCAAAAATTACGAAAACATCGGTCTCAATATCAAAGGCGTCGATGCCACCCAGGAATTCCTGAGCGCCCTCAAGGGCAAAACCGATCCCGAAGAGAAAAGAAAAACCATCGGTCGGGTTTTCATCGAGGTTTTCGATGCGGCCATCGATCCGAAGTGGCCGATCAAATGGTTGGCTCAAGGGACTTTGTATCCGGACGTGATCGAGTCGGTGTCCAGCACCGGCGGAAGCGTCACCATCAAATCCCACCACAATGTCGGCGGCTTGCCGGAAAAAATGAAAATGAAACTGGTCGAACCCGTGCGCGAGCTTTTCAAAGATGAAGTGCGCAAGCTCGGAGCCGAGTTGGGCCTGTCCCACGATCTGTTGTGGCGTCATCCTTTTCCGGGACCAGGTCTTGCGATCCGAGTCTTGGGCGAAATCACCGAGGAAAAACTCGAGATCATGCGCGAAGCAGATCACGTTTTCATCTCGGCGCTCCGTGAAGCCGGGCTCTATGATAAAATCTGGCAGGCCTTCTGCGTGCTCCTTCCGATTCAATCGGTGGGTGTTCAAGGGGATGGCCGCACTTACGAACGGGTTCTTGCTTTGAGAGCGGTGACGTCCAGCGATGGGATGACAGCGGATTGGTATCCCTTTGAATTCAACTTCTTGCGGGATGTTTCAAACCGCATCACCAATCGCGTTCGCGGCATCAACCGCGTCGTTTACGATGTGACCAGCAAGCCTCCGGGCACGATCGAGTGGGAGTGAGATGAGTTTCGTCCATTTACATACGCATTCCGAGTATTCGCTGCTTGAAGGCGCTTGCCGTCTGAAAGGCCTGGCGAAGAAAACGGCCTCCGAAGGAATGCCAGCGGTGGCTCTGACCGACTATGGAAACATGTTCGGAGCGATCGAGTTTTACTTTGCCTGCCAAAGTGCGGGGGTCAAACCGATCATCGGTCGCGAAGCCTTTGTGAACCGGGATCGTTTCGAAAAGATCAACGACCGCGATGCCTGGATCGGGCCGTCTCGCCTGGTCTTGTTGGCAATGAACCATCATGGCTATCAAAACCTGTGTCGCATGTCTTCGATCGGCTATCAGGAAGGTTTTTACTGGAAGCCCCGAATCGACGACCAGGTCCTGCGTGAAAACAGCAAGGATGTGATTTGTCTGACCGGCGGCTTGCGTGGTCAGGTTCCCGATCTTTTTCTGAAAGAAGGCGCCGAGGCCGCGACCAAACGACTTCTCGAACTCAAAGAAATTTTCGAAGACCGATTGTACATCGAGCTCAATCGAACAGGACTTGGCGAATGGGACCGACTGAATGAGTTCTTGGTCTCGGCGGCCAAAGAGCACCAGATCCCTTTGGTGGCGGCCAACGATGTTCATTACCTGAACCCTGACGACCAAATCGTTCAGGAAGTTCTGGTCTGTATCGGACAGAACAGAACCCTGTCGGACGAAACCCGCCCGAAATTGGGTTCCAGCGAGTTTTATTTCAAATCCGCCGAAGAGATGAAAAAGCTCTTCAAGGATGTCCCGGAAGCGATTGAAAATACCCTAAAGATCGCCGAACGCATCGACATCAAGTTCAAACTCAAAGACGAAGCCGGAAAGCCGATTTATCATTTGCCGACCTTCCCAACGGAAGCCGGCGTCAGCTTGACCGAAGAAATCCGTCGCCGCTCGCTCGAAGGTCTCGAGTTGCGTTACAAAGAGGCCGAGGAACGGGATGAAACCGTTCCCGAAGAACAAAAACCCGAATACATCAAACGACTCGACTACGAGTTGTCGGTCATTGATCGGATGGGATTCAACGGTTACTTCCTGATCGTTCAAGACTTTATCAACTGGGCCAAGAATCACGATATTCCGGTGGGACCGGGTCGGGGTTCGGGGGCAGGGTCCCTCGTCGCTTATGTTTTGCGAATCACGGATCTGGATCCTTTCCCTTCGCATCTGCTCTTTGAGCGGTTCTTGAACCCAGAGCGGATTTCCATGCCGGACTTCGATATCGATTTCTGTCAGGATCGTCGGCCGGAAGTGATCCATTACGTGACCGAAAAGTACGGAGCACCTTCCGTTTCTCAGATCATCACTTACGGTAAGCTGCAGACCCGTGCCGCCATCAAGGACGTTGCACGCGTTCTGGGGATGACCTTTGCGGAATCCGATGCGATCACCAAACTTGTTCCGGACAAGCTGGGGATCACCATCGACCAGGCGGTCGAGCAAGAAGCCCGATTGCGCGAACTGATGGAGGTCGATCCGCAGGTGAATACCTGTATCGACTTGGCCCGACGGATCGAAGGGATGGTTCGAAACGCGGGGATTCACGCCGCGGGTGTCATCATCGCCGACGGAAGTCTGTCGAGCCACGCGCCTCTGTACAAGGGTGCTGATGGCGAAAACGTCGTTCAGTACGACATGAAACACGCCGAAAAAATCGGACTGATCAAGTTCGACTTTTTGGGTCTGAAGACTCTGACACACATCAATCACGCGCTTCATTTCATCGAAAAGAACCGCGGGAAAAAGATCCTGACCAAGGAAATCTCGCTCAAAGATCCCGGCATCTATGAGATCATGACGAAGGGGGATACTGCCGGGATCTTCCAGTTCGAAGGTGACGGCATCACCTCGGCCATTCGTCAGATCAAACCGACGACCTTTGCCGATATCACAGCGATCAACGCCCTCTATCGTCCGGGTCCAATGGCGAT
>JAHBUU010000037.1 GCA_019637895.1 Pseudobdellovibrionaceae bacterium
CCGAGCAGGAGCCCAATTTGATGTCCTGGGAATTTGCAGGCGGAGAGATCTTCAAGACCATGAAAGGTCATTGGAAACTCGAAGATCAGGCGGGAAAATGCAAAGCCACCTATTTCGTTGAAGCCACATTTGGGATGTTTATGCCGGGGCCGATCACAAAAGCTCTTTTGGATGTGAATTTGCCCAATATGATCAGCGCCTATCACAAGCGGATCAAGACGATCTATGGCAAATAACGACGGTCGGGATAAAAAAGACGAAGCCAGCGGCGGCTTGGTCGGGGAAGCACTGAAAAAGGTTTTCAGTGTCGGCGTCTCTGCCGCCTTCATGACCGAAGAAAGCCTTCGTCAGTATTTGCAGGATATGAAGCTCCCCAAGGAAATGCTGGGCGGCCTCCTGCAAAGTGCCTCGAAGTCCAAAGACGAGATCACCAACCGCGTTTCCAACGAGATCATCAAGATCGTCTCAAAGATCGACTGGGTGAAAGAAGCGGCTCGCTTCGCCGAGAATCATAAATTCAAAATCACGGCCGAGATCGACATCGTCAAAAAAAAGCATCCTCCGGCTGAAGAGGACTAAAGATCGATTTTAACAAAAGTTAAAAAAAACAAAGAAACGGGGACTCGATGTCCCCGTTTCTTTTTCAGGCTCAGTGTTTCTGGTCGCCCTTGGTTTCGGTCTTGTCTTTCGAAGAGAAGAACCTTTCCATGAGGCCTTTGACCTCTCCGGTGTCTTTCGATTGGACGCGGATCGGAACGGAAACCGGCTTGGCGATTTCTGATTTCGGCAAGAACAGTTGCAGTTCACCATTTTCAAATTGAGCTTCGATCTGTTTTGGATCCACATCGGTCGGCAGCGAAAAACTGCGGTGGAAGCGGCCGAAGGTGCGCTCGGTTCGGGTCCAGCCCGCATCGGAAGCGGTGGTTTCCCGTTTTCGTTCTCCGTGAATGGTCAGGAGGCCGTCTTTTGCTTCGATTTTGACGTCCTTTTCGGAGAGGCCCGGCAGATCGAAAGCCATCAAATAGCCACTTTCATTTTCTCGAATGTCTGTTGCCGGAGCAAAGGCAACCTGGGATTCCCGATCGGTGGACGTGCCATTGAGTTGGTTGAAAAGCTCGTCCATTTCGCGGAACAGGTCCCAAGGTCCGCGGTTTCTGTAAGATGTCATTTCACGACGCATTGAAAACCTCCTTGGTTTGATCGTTTTTTGGGAAGCTTGGGGCTTCCTGGACCTAACTTGTGTCCGTTCGAAAAACTGTCAAGCCGGACCTCGGTCCGTCTCAAGTTGAGACTAGTTCCGACCGAAGAGACAGCCATGGAAGATTTCGTCATTGATGCCGGTCAGTCGCTGATGTTGATGTCCGTTTTGTCGGTCCTCCTTTTTTGTGGATGCTGTTACCAGTTTCTGAGAACGGTCACCAGGCCTGTTCCCGTGCTGAATCGCAGTCATTTCGCGAAATCGGCACTGCGCGTGGAAAAAGGCTACAAGGTCTTTGCGTGGGGAGTTCTGATGCTGGCGTTCTTGGTGGGCCTTGTCATCTCTTTCGCCGAGGTTTTCGCACGGCTATGATTTCCTCATGGCTTTTCAAACGATCAATCCCGCAAACGATCAAATTCTAAAAACCTATCAACATCAGTCCTTTGATGAAATCGAGCCTAAGATTTCCGCGGCCTGGAAGTCTTTTACGGATTGGAAAGTGTCCTCCGTTAAGGATCGAGCCGCACGAGTGCAGGCTTGGGCCAGGTCGTTAAAAGAAGGTCGCGATGAGATGGCGACGGTGATGACTCTGGAGATGGGAAAGCCCATTGCTCAGTCCCGAGCCGAGATCGACAAATGTATTTTTACCTGCGAGTACCTGGCCTCTGAAGGGCCGAAATTTCTGGAAAGAAAACGGGTCGAATCCCCTTATTCCGAGTCATGGATTTCCTATGAGCCCTTGGGCCCGATCCTCGCCATCATGCCGTGGAATTTCCCGCTGTGGCAGACGGTTCGTTTTGCTGCTCCGGCCCTGCTGGCTGGAAACACCATCCTGCTCAAACATGCGGATCTCGTCAGAGGAACCGCTGAACTCATCGAAAAATCCCTGGTGAAGGTTTCGGATGGTTTTCAGTTATTGCAGTTGCTGCCCGTTGATCATGAAGTGGCGGCCCGGGTGATTGCACATGAAAAAGTTCGAGGGGTCACGTTCACCGGAAGCACTCGCGGGGGCCGTGAGGTGGCAGCGGCAGCGGGGAAATCTTTGAAAAAGCACGTGCTCGAACTGGGTGGCAGTGACGCCTATGTCGTCCTCGCGGATGCCGATCTCGAGAAAGCCGTGAAAACCTGTGTGGCGGCTCGGATGGTGAATGGGGGGCAGTCGTGCGTTGCGGGCAAACGATTCATCGTTGAAAAGTCCGTCATGGCGTCCTTTCAGCAGATGTTCGTCGAACAGATGAAGGAGATTCGTCCCAGCGATCCCATGGACGAAAGCTGTCAGTTGGGTCCGATGGCGGCCAAAAAATTCCAAAGCCAATTGATCGAGCAGGTCGAAGAACTCAAGAAAGCCGGGGGAAAAGTCCTGACCGGTGGAACAGCTCCGCAGGGCCCAGGAGCCTTCTATCCGCCGACCGTTGTTTTGTTTGAAACGAATCAACATCGGGCAAATGAACTTGAGATCTTTGGGCCGGTCGCGGTTCTGATCCAGGCTGAAAACGAAGATGCCGCATTGAAAATTGCCAACGAAAGTCCCTATGGATTGGGTGGGGCGATCTTTACCAAGGATCTGGAAAAAGGCGAACGATTGGTCTCTGAGATGGAGGCGGGTGTCGTTGTTCTGAATGATCAGGTGAAATCAGATGTGCGACTGCCTTTCGGCGGAGTGAAAGATTCCGGTTATGGGCGTGAGCTGTCTTTCCATGGCATCCACGAATTCTGCAATATCAAAACGCGAGCGATGGGGGCGATTTGAAGGCTCGAACAGCTCTCGAACACCACCTCTGGAAGACCCTCAAAGAAGACCGCCTTGAGAAAATGAAGTTCTGTCTGTCCTGCTCTGGCGGCGCTGATTCGGTGGCCATGGTCAGGGCTTTTGCGGCGGTTTTGCCTGTTTCGCAATTGTTGGTGGCTCATGTCCACCATGGGGCTGGGATCAACGGCCACTTTCGAAACGAAGCCGAAGTCTTTGTCCGATCTCTGGCGCAGGGCCTGAATATCCCTTCAGAGTTTCGTCGGTACAGCGGACCTGAGCTTCAGGGCGAGGCCGCGCTTCGCAGTTGTCGGCGAAAATTCCTCGCAGAGATCAAAGCCGCTCATGGGTGCGATTGGGTGGTGACGGCCCATCATGCAGACGATGTGCTGGAAACCCGGCTGATTCGTTTGATGCGGGGGACCGGGCCCGATGGTCTGCCCGCCATGAAGAGGCAGCGCGGTTTTTGGTATCGTCCCTTCCTGGATCTTTCGGTCGAGGAACTGCGAAGTGATCTGCAGCTGTCAGCCTCGCCTTGGCTCGAAGATCCCTCGAATCGGGACCCGCGATTCTTGCGCAACTGGATCCGGCATCGTTGGTTGCCGTCCCTGGAAAAGCGTCGGCCTGGAGCCAAGCAGGCCTTCGCGAGGTCCCTTGAGGATCTCTCCCAACGCCTTGAAGATTCGACTGAATTTCGAGGTGGACCGCTCTCGCGAACAGAGTGGATGTCCCTTCAGCGCAGTGAGCAAATGAGAGTCCTGGCCCTTTGGCTCCGATCGGTCGGTGTGTCTGAATTCACACGGGGCCAGTTAGAAGAAATTAGAAAGCAACTGGACAATTCCCGGAATGAGTACACATTTAAGGGGGCTGGCTGTCTTTGGCTCGTTAACGCAGAGCAAATCGCTCTTCGTCCGGGTTCAAAGAGCACATGAAAAATCGCGACCTCCTTGGGTTGTGAGGCTTCAGAAAAGGTGTTAGCCTGATTTAACTAACCCTCTGAATGAAATGAGGTTTTTTATGCGACAAACGCAAAAAACCCTGGCCCTCTGGTTCTTCTTGATCATCCTTGGCGTGTTCTTCATCCAAGCTTGGCAAACCCAGAAACACGCAACTATCGCGGACTTCAACTACTCGAAGTTTGCCGAAGCCGTCAAAGCGGGTGAAGTCGCGAGTGCGACTTTCCGGATCGACTCCAACGAAATTCATGGAGAGATCAAACCGGAATTCGAGAAAAAGTACAACGGCACCAAGTTCATGACCGTCGGAAACACCGGTGACGAAGGTTACAAGCTTCTCACGCAAGCCGGAATCACTCCGAACTACGAAAAAACCGATAGCGGATTTTTGTCGGCGTTGTTGGTGAACTGGTTGCCTCTGCTTTTGATCGTCGGGATGTTCCTCTTCGTGATGAGGCAGATCCAGGTCGGTGGCGGCAAAGCCATGAGCTTCGGGAAAAGCCGAGCTCGTCTTCTGACCGAGAATAAAAACCGCGTGACGTTCAAAGACGTGGCCGGTGTCGATGAAGCCAAAGATGATCTGCAAGAGATCGTGAGCTTCTTGAAAGATCCTCGTAAGTACACCAAGCTGGGTGGGCGCATTCCAAAGGGCGTTTTGCTCGTGGGAACGCCAGGGACCGGAAAAACTCTCTTGGCTCGAGCCGTTGCCGGTGAGGCGGGTGTTCCCTTCTTCACAATTTCTGGTTCGGACTTCGTCGAGATGTTCGTGGGTGTGGGCGCGAGCCGCGTCCGTGACCTCTTTGAACAGGGTAAGAAAAACGCGCCCTGCCTGATCTTCATCGACGAGATCGATGCGGTCGGACGCCATCGTGGAGCCGGCATGGGCGGCGGTCACGACGAACGTGAACAAACCCTGAACCAGTTGCTGGTCGAGATGGATGGTTTCGAATCCACCGAGGGCGTCATCATCATCGCCGCGACCAACCGACCTGATGTTCTGGATCCCGCTCTTCTGCGTCCGGGACGTTTCGACCGTCGCGTGGTCGTGAACAAACCCGATCTCAAAGGTCGTGAACAGATTCTTGGTGTTCACATGAAAAAGACTCCGCTGGGCCCTGACGTCGAGCCGAGCAAGGTCGCACGAGCGACGCCTGGCTTTTCGGGTGCGGATCTCGAGAACCTGGTGAATGAGGCGGCTCTTGTGGCTGCTCGCAAAGACAAGAAGTATCTCCAGATGGAAGACTTCGAGCTTGCTCGCGACAAGGTCATCATGGGGAGCGAGCGCCGTTCAATGGTGATCTCTGAAGAGGATAAGAAAATCACGGCCTATCATGAAGCCGGTCACACTCTTGTGGGTAAAAAGCTTCCGGGCCTGGATCCGATCCACAAGGTGACCATCATTCCTCGCGGCATGGCCTTGGGTGTGACGCAGACCTTGCCTGAAAAGGACAGTGTCAGTCTGTCGAAGACTCGCGCTGAAAACATGATCGCCTTCTTGTTCGGTGGACGGGCAGCCGAAGAAGTCATTTTCAAAGACATCACCACCGGTGCCGGGAACGACATCGAACGTGCCACAGGCATCGCTCGAAGCATGGTGACCGAGTGGGGAATGAGCGAAAAGCTCGGCCCTCTTGCTTATGAAAAACGCGAAGGACCGGTTTTCCTGGGAATGAATGGTGGTCACACGACCAAAGATTACTCCGAGGCCAAAGCTGAAGAGATTGACCGCGAAGTCTCTCGTTTCATCAACGAGGGGTATGCAAAGGCGATGAAGATCCTGACCGATCATAAAGATGCCTTGGAGCGTTTGTCCTTGGCTCTTCTCGAGTATGAAACCATCGACGGTGTCGAAGTGGATATGCTCGTCAATGGCGCGGCGGTGTCTGAGATCGAAAAGTATCGACATAACAAAAACGACGGCTCCGGACTGCCGTCGACCACTCTGGCCATCGCGCCAGAGAAAAAGACGTCCGATGATCCCGTTGGCAATACAGGACCTGTGACGATTTAAAAGAGGTCTATGAATTCCATCTGGGTATCGCTTCTTGATCAAATCGAATTTGTTCTCGGTCAGGTCCGCCATCAGGATCTGATCGACGTCGCTCTGGTCTGGCTCGTTGTTTACAAAGTTCTGGTCCTGATTCGCCGAACCGGGACCGTACAGATGCTTTCGGGTCTGGGGATCCTAGCCATCGGTTACATCCTCAGTATTTGGATGGAGCTGTTCACGTTCAACTGGCTCCTTGAAAAGTTCTTCTCGAATCTGTTCGTCATTGTGGTGATCCTGTTCCAGGCCGAGATTCGACGGGCCTTGGCTCATATCGGATCGAATCCCTTCTTTAGCGACACCACTGGCGTGCAGGACAGTGAAACGGTCGAAGAGCTGGCCAAGGGCATGCTTCAGTGTGCCTTCAAGGGTTATGGCGCTTTGATCGTCATCGAGCGCGAGATCATGGTCGACTATCACATCGAGCCGGGAACCGAAATCGACGCCAAGGTTTCGGCCGAATTGATCACATCAATTTTCCATCCGACCGCGCCCATGCATGACGGTGCGATCCTGGTCCGGGGCGGAAAGATTCATTCCGCAGGCTGTTTTCTGCCTTTGTCGAAGAATCCAGTTCTGGACAAGAACCTGGGCACTCGTCACCGTGCGGCCCTCGGTGTGACCGAAGAAACCGATGCGCTGGTCTTTGTGATCAGCGAAGAGAATCAGGTCATCAGCATCGTTCAAGGGGGGAGAATGCAATCGAACGCCGAGCTCGGGACGATTCGACGGCATCTCTACGAGGCCTACGGATTGTCTCCTAAGAACCTTCCTCTCGAGGAAAAGCTATGAAGAAAAAGCTCAAAGGCAGCTTCATTGGTTTTTTCACAGAGAACTTCAGCTACAAAGTCGTCTCTTTGTTTATCTCTTTGATCTTGTGGACGACGATTCTGGGGCGACGTGATTTCACTTATACCAAAGTGATCGACTTGGAATTCAATGTGGCGGCGGGGTACTCCATTGTCGCTCGTCCCGAGGAAGTGCGTTTGCGCGTTTCGGGAACCCGGACGGCGTTGAAACGTTTCATGGAGCAGACGGGGGATCGCCCGATGGTTGTCGATCTGTCCGCCCGCAATGTCGGCTCCGTGGAAATGGATGTGCCGTTGAGTCAGTTGGACATCCCAACGGGTGTTAAAATTCTCAGTGTTCGCCCGGCTCTGATTCGAGCAGAGATTTTCAAAGCTCCGGAACCCGAGCCACCTCCTTCTCCGAAGAAAGAAACGTTATGAGCCAGGATAAAAAAGTGTCCCGCTTGTTCGGGACAGATGGCATTCGCGGCAGCGCGAACCAAGGTCCCATGACGCCACAGATGGTGGCAAAAATCGGTCAGGCCATCGGCTATGTTTTGCAGAACTCGAAACACTCAGGGGTCTCTCCGATCCGCAAAGTCGTCATTGGCAAGGATACCCGCCTTTCTGGCTATATGATCGAACAGGCCTTGGCGTCGGGATTGAACTCGATGGGGGTTTACGTTCAGCTTCTGGGACCCATGCCCACGCCTGGAATCGGGTATTTGGTTCGCACGATGCGCGCTTCGGCCGGGATCGTGATTTCAGCCTCTCACAATGCCTATCAGGACAACGGGATTAAGATTTTCGGTGCGGACGGATTCAAACTCTCTGACGAGATGGAACGCGAGATCGAACGCCTCGTGGCCACTCAAGACCTGGAAAAGGTTTTGCCTCCGTCGAAAGACATCGGACGGACCAAACGAATCGAGGATGCCCAAGGGCGCTACATCGTCTTTGTGAAAAACACCTTCCCTTTGGAGTTCACGCTGGATGGACTTCGTATCGTCCTGGATACCGCCAACGGTGCGGCCTACAAGGTGGCGCCCGCGATCTTCGAGGAGCTCGGGGCTGAGGTGATTCATCTCGGGGATGCTCCGAACGGCACCAATATCAATGACAAGGTCGGCGCTCTTTATCCGGCGAAACTGGCCGAAGCCGTGCGCGAGTACCGTGCCGATGTGGGGATTTCCCTTGATGGTGATGCCGATCGCGTGATCATGGTGGACGAAAATGGTGAAATCATGAACGGCGATCACATCCTTGGGGTGTGTGCTTTGTTCTTGAAACGAAAGAACATGCTCAAGAATGACACGCTCGTCGTGACCCAGATGTCGAACTTCGGCCTCGAAAAAAAGATGAACGAACATGGCATCAAGGTGATCAAGACCGGCGTCGGCGACAAGTACGTCGTCGAAGAGATGCGCAAAGGTGGTTATAACCTGGGCGGAGAACAATCCGGTCACATCATTTTCTTGGATCACTCGACGACGGGTGATGGCTGCATTGCGGCCTTGTCTGTTCTTGCTGTGATGAAAGAAACCGGCAAGACCATGAGTCAGCTCAATGACCTGATCGAAGACGTCCCACAGGTTTTGATCAATTGCCGAGTGAAAAACCGCAAGGAACTTTCGGACATCAAAGGTTATGCGGAACTCATCAAAGACATCGAAAAAGAGCTCAAAGGCACGGGGCGTGTTTTTGTCCGCTTTAGTGGAACCGAGCCCCTGATTCGAATTCTGGTCGAGGGGCCGGATAAGCGCGAGATCACGACTCACGCCGAAAAAATCGCTCAGTTCCTTGAGCGGGAACTGTCATGAAGCGCCCATCGAAAATCCGGCTGGGCGTGAACATCGACCATGTCGCGACGCTTCGTCAGGTGCGTGGCGGGACGACCTCGTATCCGGATCTGATGCATTTTGCGCTGGAGGCGGTTCGCGGCGGAGCCGAGCAGATCACGATTCATTTGCGCGAAGACCGTCGGCATATCCAGCTGGCGGATCTGCAGTTGCTCGCAAAAAAACGTCCAGTCGCTTTGAATCTCGAGATGGCAGCCAGCGAAGAAATGCTCAGATTCGCCAAAAAATACCGTCCCGACTGGGTTTGCCTGGTTCCCGAAAAACGTCAGGAGCTGACCACCGAGGGCGGTCTCGACGTCGTCAAAGGTGCAAAAAGAATGTCACCGATGATCGAAAAGCTTCAGCGAATCGGCATCGAGATCTCTATGTTCATCGAGCCTTCTCGCGAGCAGGTCTTGGCCAGCTATGAGGTTGGTGCTGATGCTGTTGAGTTTCACACCGGTCACTGGGTCCTCTTGAAGGGGGACAAGAAAAAGCGCGAATGGAAGCGCCTATGCGAAGCCGCGAAGCTGGCTCATCACCTGGGCCTTGGCGTTCATGCTGGACATGGACTTGATCCCGAACACACTCGTAAAATTCGGGCCTTGCCTGAACTTCGTGAGGTCAATATCGGTCACTTCCTGGTTTGTGATGCTCTGAACGAAGGGCTTCGGAAATCTGTCCGTCGTTTGAAGGACGTGCTGGAGGGGAAGTGATCCCTCTTTTTACTCGTCAGATTCAAGATGTGGCGGAGCTTGAGCCTTTTGTAAAAGACCTGTGGTCTTTGCGATCGCAAAAAACCGTTTGGTTGCTGCAAGGAGATGTGGGCGCGGGCAAGACCGAAACGGTCAAAACCCTAGCCAAAGTTCTTCAGATGGCAGAAGTCGCTTCTCCGTCGTTTGCGGTCCATCATCGTTATCTGACGGCTGAGGATTTTCCGATCGAACATCTGGATCTGTATCGCCTTGAAAGCGAAGACGATCTTGAAAGCACAGGATTTTGGGATCTTTTTTCTGAACCTGAAGGGCTGATCATCATCGAATGGGCGGACCGCCTGAATGTCCAATATCTTCCTAGGGATTGGACGCTTTTTCGTTTGGAATACAAAGTCGTGGGTGAAACCCAGAGGGAAATCCGGGTCGAGACTCAAGCCGCGTTGTGATTTTCGAGCTTCCAGGTCTTCATCAAATCGTTGCTGACCTTTTCCGCATACCTGAGGATCGCCATCGTGTAGGATGACTGAGGTCCAATCCCCAAGATCATGCCGCGAGGATGTCCGCCGCCAATCAGGGGAACGATGGTCATGGTTCCCGGTTGAGCGCCCTCATTCCAGACAGTCAAAAACTGCGTATTGATTTCGTTCGGAATCACCGGGCCATGGAATGACTTTTCCGTGGAGGCGACGATCTCGAACATGCTGGCCGAGCCGAGAGGGATTCTAGGGACGGACGAGGGGGCCACGAACGTTTCGCTCCACATGAGCGGAATCAGGCTCTTTCGAGCCTCGTCGAAGACCAACATCATAACTTTGGGGTAAGCCCCCGCCAACAAGGTCAGTGTTTTCTGAACATCCATTTTGTAACCCTTGATCTCGATGAGCGTTTCGCTGAGGGAATGCTTTTCAAGGGTGGGGTTGTTCTTCAATGGGATTGGTTGTTTTGGAGCGGCTGGAATCGGAGTCGGCTCCAAAGAGATGAATGTGCGCGTCTGGGTTTGCTCCGAGATATCGGCGACATTGATCAGGGAAGAGGCGGTATTGGCGAAAGGCTCGACCGCAGGTGCCGGTGTCGGAGTGGTCGCAACGCTTGCGACCGGATCCAGAGATGGGATCGAAGGCGACGACGCTGGTTCGACGACAATCGCTTCTGCTGGCTCCAGGGGGGCTTCTTCGGCGACCTTCAGAACAGGCGTCGCCACAGAGATTCCTGCGAAACTCAGGGAAGGAGCTGCCGATGGCGCAGAGTCGAAAGAGGGCAAATCCAGGCTCTCATCGGAAGTGACACCCAGGTCAATTCCATCGGGACCTTCCAACGGATTGGAATGTTCAGCCAGTTGTTCCCACCACAAAGACAGATTTTCTCGGGTGGCCAGAACAAAGCTGCAGGTGGGGGGCAGTTGCAGAGGGCGCTCAAGGCCCGCAACGATCAGATGTCCATCCCATTCAGCCACGGGAAAAAACGTGGATCTCCAGGGGAGGGAAGCTTTTTCCAAAAGAGCGGGGTCAGGCTGCATTTCAATGAAAAATTGGGGAGAGACCATGGGGATCGAATGGGTTTCTGAGGCCCATTGAAGGTAGTCTTTCTCGGTGATTCTGCCTTCGCTCAGGGCCATTTCCAGGAAAGAACCCTCACGAGGAGGTTCCAATCCCACCAGCTGTTCTTTGAAATGATCCTGCCAAGTCGATGAACTCATTGTCTTTTTATCGGAATCGCGGTGGGGACTCTCAAGGGGCCCGCAGAGAACCGGACTTTGGTCCTTTTGATGACTTGTAACAAACTCAGGAAAAAGTCGAAACTCCTTTGTCTTTTCAAGATCTTAGGACTGTGGTACACCCTGATCCCTATGTCGAAGCTGGACCTGGTCTATTTGGATCACAATGCGACAACTCCCGTCGCGCCTGAAATTCTGGCGAGCTTGTCCTCGTACGCGCAGGCGTGGGGGAACCCGAGTTCGATCCATGCCGGGGGCCGTGATCCGAAACAAATGCTTCGTGAAACTCGTCGTGACCTGGCGGCTCACCTGAATTGCTCGCCCCTTGAATTGATTTTTACCTCTGGGGGGAGCGAATCCAACAACACGGTCCTGCGCGCACTTTGGAGCAAGCTCGGATCTCAACGAAATCAATTTATCTGCTCCACGGTCGAGCACCCCAGCTTGATGAAAGCGATGGAATGGCTCGCCGAGCAAGGCGCACAAGTCGACTTCGTGCCGGTCGATCGCAAGGGACAGTTGGATCTTGAAACTTACCGATCCCTGTTGAGCGAGAAAACGGCTCTCGTGAGCATCATGACGGCCAATAACGAAACCGGAACCTTGTTCCCGATCCGCGAGTTGGCAGAGATGGCTCATGCCGTGGGCGCTTTGTTTCACACCGATGCTGTGCAGATGCTGGGTAAGCTGCCCTTGGATCTGAAAGCACTGAACGTCGATTATGCCAGTTTCTCGGCGCACAAAGTTTATTCCCTCAAGGGCACCGGTGCTTTGTACGTGAAAAAGAACGCCCCTTACGAATCCTTGATTCGAGGCGGAGGGCAAGAACGTCATCGTCGTGGGGGAACCGAGAACACCTTGGGGATCGCGGCCTTCGGTGAAGCCATTCGTCTGTTGTCGGGTCTTTCGATGGAGGCCTCTCGGCTGCGTGAGCTGCGGGATTATTTCGAGGCTCGTGTGCTTGAGGAGATTCCTGAATCTTCGGTGACGGCTTTTGAAACGGAACGTTTGCCGGGAACCTCGAGTTTGATTCTGGCCGGGGTGGATGGTGAAACCATGTTGATGAGCCTTGATCTGAAAGGTTTTGCGGTCAGCACAGGCGCGGCTTGTTCGAGTGGCAATCCCGAGCCGAGCCCGGTTTTATTGGCCATCGGCCTTTCCCGCGGAGAAGCGCAGAACAGTTTGCGTGTCAGCTTTGGTCGGGAAAACACCCGTGAGCAGGTGGATGCCTTTGTCGAGGCTTTGAAGTCCGTCGTCATTCGCCTGCGACAAATTTCGAAAGAGACAGAGGGAGTTTGTCGTGCGTAAAAAAAGAGTCCTGGTCGCAATGAGTGGCGGTGTCGATAGCTCGGTGGCAGCGGCTTTGCTCGTCGACCAGGGTTATGAAGTCATCGGTGCCACCATGCAGGTCTGGGACTACTCGAGCTGCGATATCGAAGAGGGCAATGGCACCTGCTGTTCGTCCATCGACGTCGATGATGCCCGTTCGGTGGCCGATCGGATCGGCATTCCTTTTTATGTTTTGAATTGCGAAGCCAAATTCCGTGCGGCGGTGATCGATCCTTTCGTCAAAGCCTACTTGGATGGGCAGACGCCACTTCCTTGCGTGAACTGCAATACTTATCTCAAGTTCGATCACTTGATTCGAAAAATGGAAGAGCTTGAGTGCGACTATCTGGCGACCGGGCACTATGCTCAGGTCGTTCAGGATGCCGATGGCCGGGCCTCGATTCATACCTCGACCGACGATTGGAAAGACCAAACTTATTTCCTGTTCACCATCGATCCGAAGTTGGTTCCAAAATTGTTGTTTCCGATCGGACATCTGAAAAAGCCCGAGGTCCGAAAAATCGCCGAAGAGAAAGAACTCGTCGTCGCTAAGAAACGCGATTCGACGGGCATCTGTTTTGTGGGCAACAAGAGCTATACCGATTTCATCAAGTCTGAAGTGAAAGCCGATGTTCTGTCCTCGAAGGAAGGCCTCATTCGTCGTTTTCCGAATGGCGAGGTGATGGGCCGTCACGGAGGCATTCATCAATTCACCATCGGGCAGGGAAAAGGGCTGGGATTGACCCATCACGAGAAGCTGTTCGTCCTCAAGATCGACCTCGAGGACTACACCGTTTGGGTGGGCGACGAAAAGGACCTTTTCTCGTCCGAGGTTCGGGTGATCGAGCCTCATCTGCTGGGTGATGTGAAAAACGGAGAGCGCCTCCAGGTGAAAATCCGCTATCAACACAAGGGCGCCAATGCCCGCGTGTACACCACGGCCGAAGGATATCGTCTCGAGTTCGAAGAGCCGCAACGGGCGATCGCACCGGGGCAAGCCGCCGTTTTCTATCGGGACCGTGAGTTATTGGGGGGCGGATGGATCGTTCTCTGAACTACAAGGTTCACACCTTCGGCTGCAAGGTGAACACCTATGACGGTGGACTCATTCAAAAAAATCTTTCGGCGGCGGGTTTCGAGCCGGCTCCGGGCGAGCCGCGGATCCATGTCTTGAACACCTGTGCGGTCACGGCCGAAGCGACAAAAGAAGCCGTTCGAATGATTCGTCGCCTGAAGGTCAAAGACCCTTTCTGCACGGTGGTGGTCACAGGCTGCGCAGCCCAGGTGGACACAGGTTCTTTCGAGAATCTTCCCGGTGCTGATTTGGTGATCGCGAACTCGCACAAGGGACGTCTGCCGGAACTGTTGGCAAAACATTTCCGTGGAGACCTGCAAGAGCGGGTTTTTAAATCCAATATCTTCCGTAAAGACGATCTCGAAGCCGGTGGCGGTATTGAAAAGAATCACACCCGCACCTTCCTGAAAATCCAGGACGGTTGCAATAGCTTCTGCACCTACTGCGTGATCCCGTATGCTCGTGGAAAATCCAGAAGCATCGCCGTGGCCGATCTGGTGGCTCGGGTGAATGAGCTCGCGGCCAATGGGGCTGGCGAAGTGGTCCTGACTGGCGTTCATATCGGCGATTACGAAGACGAAAAGTTCGGCAAGAAGTTCGTTCTCGAAGACCTTTTGGAGCAACTGCTGCTGAAAACCAAAGTTCAGCGTTTTCGTCTGTCCAGTCTGGAGCCTGTCGAAGTGACTGAGCGACTGCTTGATGTTTATCAGGACCCTCGCTTCTGTCCCCATTTCCACATGAGTATCCAGAGCGCCAATACGGATGTCTTGGCCAAGATGAAGCGCAAATACACTCAAGATGATGTTCGTCGGTCGTTGCTGCGAATCCGTGAACGGGTTCCTGGGGCGTTCATCGGAATGGATGTGATCGCCGGCTTTCCGACGGAAACCTTGGAGCAATTCAACGACACGGTTTCTTGCCTGAGAGAGGTTCCCTGGAGCCGAATCCACGTCTTCCCTTATAGTGAACGGCCGGGAACCCGGGCCGCGACTTACGAGGAAACTGTGCGCCCTGAAGAGCGGGCTCGACGGGCGCAAATTCTGCGTGAGCTCAGTATGGAACGATTCATTTCCGAAGCGCAAACCCAGGTTGGCACGACGAAGAAAGTTCTCGTTCTGAAAAGTGCGGCCAAAGGCGGTGAATCCTTGAGTCGTGATTACTGGCCGGTTCAGCTTCTGAATGCGGATTCTTTCTTGGATCATTGGAAGGGGCAAGAAATCGAAGCCCGAATCCTGCGCTATCAGCCCAGTGAACGAAAAGGACAAGAAGGCCATCTGCAGGCGGAGGTCTTGACGTGAAAGACCTCGAAGTGAAATTGGGTTATACGTTCTCGCGACAGGAACTGCTCACGCAGGCGATGACCCATAAATCCCACTCTTATGAGAATCGCGGAAGCGAAGGGAATAACGAAAAACTGGAATTCCTCGGAGACGCAGTGATCGACTTGGTTTTGGGAGAGTACCTGATGGAACTCTTCGAAAAGCAGGACGAAGGCGCTCTTTCGAAAAAGCGAGCAAGCTTGGTGAACGAGGCTTCCTTGGCCGCGGTCGCGAAAGATCTGGAGCTTCAGAACTATCTGCGTTTGGGAAAAGGGGAGACCCAGTCTGGGGGCGCTCTGAAACCACGGCTGTTGGCGTCAGCATGGGAAGCCTTGGCCGGGGCTTTGTTTCTGGATGCGGGTTTTGATCTCACTCGCAAGCTCGTGCGGGAAAAGTTCGCGGGTCTGATCGAGAGCCTGGATCCCGAGCAAGACTATATGGCGGACTTTAAAACCCGTCTGCAGGAACTGGCTCAGAAATCCCTCAAGGCGACTCCGGTCTACGAGATCGAATCCGAAGAAGGCCCGCCCCATGACCGAGTTTTCGTGGTCAGCGTGAAAGTGAATGGACAAGAGCTCGCTCAAGGACAAGGGCGTTCGAAAAAAACAGCGGAACAGGAAGCCGCGAAAATTGCGATTGAAACGAAGGCGTGGGACACGCCGGTGACGCAGGAGTCATGATGTATCGAACTGGATTTTTAGGACTGATTGGTCAACCCAATGCAGGGAAAAGCACCTTGATGAATTTCCTGGTGGATGAAAAGGTCTCCATCGTGACTGCAAAGCCTCAGACAACCCGTCGGAGAGTGTTGGGGCTTTGGAGTTCCGATGAAGGGCAGATCGTTTTCGTCGATGCCCCGGGCCTGATTCGAGCAGATCAGGGACTGAATGGCTTTTTGGCCAAAGAAGCCGGAGAGGTTATCGCTGATTCCGATGCGCTTCTTGCCGTGGTCAGTGTTGATGAAAAGGCCGCCGAGGACAACGAGAAGACCCTCGAGCTGGTTGCCTCCAGCGGAAAGCCTTGGATCGGCATCGTGACAAAGACGGACCTTGGTGAAAAGGGCCATCGAGTGCTGATTTTGAAAGACATGATCGAAAAGCGCAAAGGCAAAGCCCTCAGTCTGTCGTTGAAGAATCCAAAAAGCCGCGAGGCCCAAGAAGATCGCGAAGCCCTGCTTTTGGAATGTCTGGCATTGATGCCCGAAGCTCCGGCGCCTCTGTATGACATCGAGCTGTTCACACCGGAAAGTGAGCGCGCTTTGATCTGCGAGATCATCCGTGAGAAGTGTTTCGAACACGTTCATCAGGAAATTCCTTTTGGGATCGCCGTGCGCATGATCAAATTCGACGAAATGGCCGAGCCCGTTCCTCGGATCGCGGTCGAGGTCCTCGTTTCCAAAGAGAACCACAAAGGAATCGTCATCGGCAAAGCCGGCAGCGTTCTGAAACAGATCGGGACCGATGCCCGAAAAGACATCGAAAAACTGCTGGGACAAAAGGTCTTTCTTGAATTGAAAGTCTCGGTCCGCGAAGACTGGGCGAAAAATCAACGCCTGATGAAAGAGTTGGGATACGCCCATGAACGAAAGAGTTGAGTTTTCTCCCAAGGTCGCCATCATTGGCCGACCGAATACTGGTAAGTCGACGCTTTTTAACATCATGACGGATTCACGGAAGTCGGTGGTGAAAAACCAGTCCGGCGTCACCCGTGACATCATCATCGAGCCCATGGAGATCTGGGGGAAATCCTTCGATCTAATCGATACGGGAGGAATCACCGAATCGACGGACCTGTTTTCAAAACTGATCCGCGAGCAGGTGACGGAATTCCTTTATTCGGTGGATTTCATCGTGGCTGTCATGGATGGCCGTGCGGGTCTCGTGCCCGAAGATCGGGACATCATCCGGATCGCCAAGGAAACCGGGAAGCCGTTCCTGTTGGTGGTGAATAAAATCGACCGTGTCCACGAAGAAGACATGATGAAGGCCGAGTTCTATGAATTCGGTGTCGATGTGGTCGGAGCCTCTTTTGAACAGCGTCGCGGGATCTCGGACATCATGGAGTGGCTGCATCAGCAGTTGCCTCAGGCTCCGGAAACCGTGATTCAGGGATCGACCATTGCCATCGTCGGAAAACCGAACGTGGGAAAAAGCTCGATCTGCAATCAGTTGCTCGGCATGAAACGAATGCTGGTCAGTGATGTGGCGGGGACCACCGTGGATGCGGTGGATTCGCCGTTCGAGTACAATGGCAAACCTTATATCCTGGTCGATACGGCGGGACTGCGAAAGTCGGCTCGTCGTGAGGACCACCTTGAAATCATCGCGGCCTTCAAGTCCCAGGAAAGCATTCGTCGAGCCAATATCGTTCTTTTGATGGTCGATGCCATGATTGGTCCAACCGATCAGGACGCGAAGATCATGGAATCCATTCTCGAGGATCACAAAGGCGTGATCTTGGTGGCGAACAAAACCGATATCGCCTCGAAGGAAATCACCGAGTTCCGTAAAACCTTCCGGACGCAGGTGGAAGAGACATTCCACTTCTTCCAGGACGTTCCGGTTGTTTTCGTCTCGGCAAAAACCGGATATGGCATCGAAGATCTGTTCGCCATGATCGAAAACGTCAGCGAGAAACTGAAATTCCGCGTTCCGACCTCCGAGCTGAATGACTTCTTCTTCGAGACCATTCGAAAGGCTCCGGCTCCAGTTTGGGGAACGACGAACGTCAAATTCTACTATCTGACTCAGACCTATCAGGTTCCTCCGGCCTTTATTGCCTTTGCGAACCATCCGGATGGCGTGACCAATGCGTATCGCCGCTTCCTGATCAAACACATCAAGGAACGCTGGAACCTGCATGGGATTCCAATCCGCATCTTCTGTATGAAGTCCAGAAGGGGTCAAGACTGATGGGTCGAAGTAAGGGCGGTGCCTGGAGAACGAGATTCGGTTTTTACGTCGTGGCCATCGGTTCGGCCTGCGGTCTCGGGAATCTGTGGCGCTTTCCTTATGTTTTGGGCGAAAACGGCGGCGGCGCCTTCGTTCTTTTGTATGTCCTCATCGCCTTTATCCTGGGCGCACCCTTGTTGATCGGTGAACTCGTTCTTGGGAAAAGCCTGCGCGAGTCGGTGATCCCGGCCACTAAAACCTTGGAAAAGAAATCTCAGTTACCCTTACGATGGGCCGGGCGTTTCGCTGTTCTGATGAGCATCGTCGTTCTCTCCTATTACTCGGTCATTGCTGGTTGGGTGATCCACTTCATCGTTCAATTCGCGCTGGGACTTTTCAGCACCAAAGAATCCATTGCGGATGGGCTCTCCGTTCTGATGGGAAGCGGAGGCCTGCAGTGGGCCCTGACCTCGGTGCATCTTTTGATCGTCCTGGTCGTGGTTGGAAAAGGCGTTCAAGAGGGCCTGGAACGATGGATTTCCTCGATCATGCCCTTGTTCGCCATCCTGGTGAGCGTTCTGGTGTATCGGTCCCTGTCTTTGCCGTCGACGCCGGATGTTTTGCGGTTCTTGTTTTATCCTGATTTTTCGAAGCTGACCCTGCAGAGTCTGATTCATGCGGTCGGGCACGTTCTGTTCACTTTGTCGGTAGGTTTTGGGACCCTGGTGACCTTTGGCTCTTACATGAGGGACGAAGATCATGCGCCGACAGCGGGTTTTCGAGTGGCCGTGGTGGACACGCTCGTGTCCTTGGGGGTTGGGCTTCTGGTTTTCCCGATCGCCTTTCAAGCCTCGAATACGCCATTGACCGATCCTGGACTTCTCTTCGAGGTCCTGCCGAAATTCCTGCTCGAAATTCCGGGTGGTGTGATTTTTGGTTTGGTGTTTTTCATCTCGCTTTATTTGGCCGCACTGAATGCCAGCATCGGCCTTTTCGAAGCCATCGTGGCCAACTTCAAAAGTATTGGTGGACGTCAGCAGAGCCGGGCTGCGGCTTCTTGGCAGGCGGGCGGTTTGGTTTTGATTCTTTCTCTTTTCCCATCGCTGTCGAGCACAGTTTTTCGTAACTGGCGAGGCGGCTTGATTGAAAATATCGATTCTTTCCTGGTGAACTGGTTGTTGCCGATCTCGGCCCTGGGCCTTTTGTACGCCATCATCAAAGGAATGGGATTCAAGTCCCTTGAGGAAAACTTCGTCGATCGGGAGCGTCCTGTCAGCGAGGTGATGTTTTCCCACTGGGTTCTCTTGGTGAAGTGGGTGGTCCCAGCCATCATTTTGACCGGTCTTGTTCTGCAGGTCATCGGGCTGTTTCTTTAAATCTTCCAAGAAACCCGAAACGAATCATAAGACTTTTTTTTATCCTTGCCGAGTGATCCGAGTCGGATCGCGAACGAACAAGGAGACGGTCTATGGAACAATCGCGTGGGAAACAAACAAGACCAGCGGAAGGCCTGAAGCGTCCGCCGATGGATCAGTTTCTGGTCCAGGAGCTAAACCAGCTTCTCGCGAACGAATATCTGCTCTTTACCAGAACTCTTAATTTTCACTGGAACGTGGTTGGTCCTCGATTTCATTCGATCCATCTGTTCCTCGAAGGACAGTACAAAGAGCTGTTGGAGATGACAGATGATGTGGCGGAAAGGATCCGCTACTTGGGTAGTCACCCGGTCAGCACTCTGAAGGAGATGCGGGAAGAAGGCAGCTTGGCCGAAGATCCTGGGTCTTTTCCGAGCACCACGAATATGCTGGCGGAACTTTGCGATGGTCATCAAGAGATCAATGGACAAATTCAGGAAATTTTGGACAAGGACTCGGTCTTCAAGGCGGATCGGGGAACCGAGGACCTGTTGATCCAGCTTCAGCGCAAACATCAAAAGATGATCTGGATGCTGAAGTCTCATCTGGCGACAGAAACTGAAAACAGTCACGAACCTTCTCGGCATAACTAAGGAGGGCCTATGGAATTCGGATCAACATTCGAGAACGTCGGCACGGGTGCCATCGGGACGGACATCGCCGACAAAATCAACAAAGTACTTCGCGGCGAATTGAGCGCGGTCGAGGCTTATGATCAGGTTCTGGAATCCTTTTCTGAAGAACCCGAAACCTCGCTGCTCTTGCATTTTCGCACGGAACACGATGACAGTGTTCGAGAGCTGAAAGCGATGATTCAGCACGAGGGGCGCGACCCCAGCGAGGACTCAGGCGTCTGGGGAACCGTTGTTTCAGCCATCATCGGGGCGGGAAAGCTTTTTGGGAATCATGCGGCGCTCGTCGCCTTGAAAGAGGGCGAAGAGCGGGGACTTGAGGACTATGAAGCCTTGCTGCAAGAGGATGAACTGGGGGCTGAAGACCGGGACATCATTCGCAACAAGCTCATCCCTCGGCAGGAAAAGCACATTGCGCTCTTGAATCAGATGGCGGCGATGCAGTAGCCCCTGAGCGGGGCTCCTTTTAGAAGTTCATCCCGAGGATGACCATGATGTCGTAGTAGTCTCCGCTGAGCTTCTGGTCGAGGCGTTCGGAGTTGATGAAGGCTTTGGACTCATCGGCGAAATTCACCATGTGGTAAGTGCCTTGGATGCCCAGGAAGCCCCGTTTTCGCATCATCGGAATCTCGAGTCCGGCTCCGGCTTCGACACCCATGGTGGAGTCGCGGCTTGATTCAGAGAAGTTATCAATGGAGTAGGAGCGGTAAAACTGCGCGAAACCCAGAATTCCGTATGGGTTCAGGTCGGCCAGGCCCCGGGTGGCATTCTGAGTGTTGAAGTAATACTTGAAGTCCATATTGATGGATGTGATTGAAACGTTCCCAGTATAGGTTTTCGACTTGTTATTGGTGGTGAAGTTCACGGCATGGTCGCCCATTAGGAAGCTCAGCGAGAAGGCCGACCGCAAATCAAAGAAATAGGTCAGGATCACGCCGTAAGTGGCACTGGATTGATACTGTTGCTGGAAATTGCCGGTGAAGTTACGGACACCCCCAGCCAAACCCAGGGTAAAAAAGCGGCCATTTCGGAAAAAGTTGATATCAGCTTCTTCTTCAGACGCCTCATCGAATTCGCTATAATCAGAAAAGGGGTCAAAGGCTTCATCCGGATCGGATTGGGCGAGGAGGTAGCTGTCTTTGACTTGAGCTTCAGCCCATTCGGGCTGCATAAAAAATCCGCAAAGAGCGATGAGCATCGCGGCGTAGATCGGTGTTTTCACGGTATTCCCCCTGTTTCCAGTATCGGTCGATTCTGAGTGAATCAAAAGGTCGCGTCTCATCATGATCCGCGCCTCGAAAAATGACCGAGAACCAGTCTCAAAAAACGACATTCTGAGTCAACTGAGAGGGAGCTTGGAACCGGACCTCCTTCGCGGTACCAATATGTCTCTTCCCGAGGAGCTAGAGATGTCCATCGACTATAAAAAAGCCGGTGTGGATGTTGCCGCCGGAGACGCTCTTGTCGACTGGCTGCAAACGGACAAGTCGCGCCTGCCTCACGCAGATCGCGTTCTTTCCGGAATCGGCGGTTTTGCGTCCCTGTTTCGCATTCAATTCCCAGAGATGAAAAAGCCCTGCCTGATCACCTGCACAGACGGTGTTGGGACCAAGGTCAAAATCGCATCCCGGTTCAAGCGCTTCGAGGGCGTGGGCCAGGATCTGGTCGGCATGTGTGTGAACGATCTGATCTGCACGGGTGGACGTCCTCTGATGTTCCTCGATTATTACGCCGTCGGAAAATTGGATCTCGATGCGGCCAAGGCCTTCTTGGAAAGCGTCAAGAAAGCCTGCCAAGCCTCGGATTGTGCTTTGGTTGGTGGCGAAACGGCAGAGATGCCGGGGGTCTATCAACCAGGTGATTTTGACTGCGCCGGTTTTGCCGTGGGGATCGTGGACGAAGAAGCCACCTTGGGACCCCAGCATGTTCAAGCGGGCGATGTGCTGATCGGCGCATCCAGCTCGGGCTTTCATAGCAATGGCTACTCGCTCCTCAGGAGAGTTTTTGAAAATGACATGGACGACTGGGCGGATGAGCTGTTGAAACCCACCGCCCTGTACGTGTCCTTGATGAAAGATCTGATGGCCGAAAATCTGGTGGTGGCTGCGGCCCATATCACTGGCGGTGGAATCGACAATATCCCGCGTGTTCTGCCAAAGGGTCTAAACGCGGAAATTCAACCATGGCCTTTTCCAGCTCCATTCAAAGAAGTGCAAAAACGCACAGGACTTTCGGATCTAGAGATGATGAAAACCCTGAACTGCGGGATCGGCTTCGTTCTGGTGGCCAGATCTGGACGGGCTTCTGAAATCCATCACCTGATCCGCAAGCACGGATTCGAGTCTTTCGATCTTGGCCTCGTCAAACCTGGAGCGGAGGCCTCGGCGGACGCCGACGTCGTCTTGAAATCCGGGGAGCGCACGCGATGAGGGCTTTGATCCGACCTCGAAGATGGGCAGTGTTCATTTCGGGCCGCGGATCAAACCTTCAAGCGCTTCTGGATCAATCGCCGGTGCAAGAAATTCGTTGGGTCTTCTCTTCAAAGGATTCGGCACCGGGTCTTCTGCGGGCGAAGCGGGCAGGTGTGCCCGTCACCGTTTTGGCGAAAAAAATCGACTGGGACGCTCTTGATCTCGAGCTGCGAAAACGGGGAATCACGGATCTTTTTCTGGCTGGCTTCATGAAAATGGTGCCCGCCTCTTTCGTGGCGAAATGGGAAGGGCGGATTTTGAATGTTCATCCCAGCCTGCTTCCGATGTATCCAGGGCTCGAAGCCTTTGAAAAGTCCTATCAGGAAAAACAAGACATGGGTGTGACGGTTCATATC